>DATABT010000288.1:0-4444 GCA_036259455.1 Longimicrobium sp.
AGCGCGGTGGAGCGCGCCGCCTTCGGGATGGCGTATGAGGAGGCGCGGAACATGGATCGCGGCGAGCGCGACCTGTTCGCGCACGCGTTCTCCCGCGTCTCGCGTGGTGACGCGGTGTAGGTCGTCTGCTCCGCCGACAAGGCGTGTGTCCGCGCGGCCGTCGCGCCGGGCTGGCACGAGCGCGTGCACTGCCTGGCCACGCTCGCCAACGCCGTCGGCGCGAATCCAGATCCTCCGCTGCTGGAGCAGAATGGAGAGCGCTGGCTGTCGCAGGCCCGCACGAAGTTCCTGCTCGGCGCCTAGTCAAGTCAGTGGGAGACAAGAAAGCGGGACGCAGGAAACGATCTCTGCGCCCTTACCTTCTATCCGTGATCGGCACCGTTTGCCTCATGACGGGTCTTCGTACAGGGTGACGGCGGTGGTCTTGATGAGCAGATAGAGCTCGGTGCCGGGGGCGAGGTGAAGCTCGATGGACGCGTCCGCCGTGACCTCGGCCACCACGGGGGGCGCGCCGGGGGAGACGCGCGCGCTCACCAGGCAGACGGCGCCCACGCGCTGCACGCGCTCCACGCGCGCGGGGACGGCGTTGCGGGCGCTGAGGCCCGTCGGCTGATCCAGCGCCAGCACGATCTCGTCGGCGGGGACGCTCAGCAGCAGCGCGCTGCCGGGCGGCAGCGTGGAGCGGGGGACGGTGAGCGCGGGGCCGTCCGCATCCCCCAGCGCCACCCGGCTGGTCTCCGCGCCGGACTCGATGACGCGCGCGGGGAGCATGTTCTCGAACCCCTCGTGCTCCGCCAGCGGAAACACCTCCGGCCGCGTGAGCACCGCCCGCGGCTCGCCCCGCGCGATGATGCGCCCCTCGCGCAGCACGATCAGGTCCTCGCACAGCGCCTGCACCTCCACCGGGTTGTGCGAGACGAGCAGGATGGGGAGCGAGAACTCCGCCTGCACGCGATGAAGAAAGGGGAGCACCTTGCGCCGCAGCCCCGCGTCCAGCGACGCCAGGGGCTCGTCCAGCAGCAGCAGGCGCGGCCCCGAGCAGAGCGCGCGCCCCAGCGCCACCCGCTGCCGCTCGCCGCCGGAGAGCGTCGTCACCGGCCGGCGGAGCAGGGGCGCCAGGTCCAGCACGCGGACGACGGTCTCCAGCGTCTCTTCCACGTGGTTGCCGCCCCGCAGCGCGCGCCCGCGGCCGGCGTGCAGGTTCCCCAGCACGTCCAGGTGCGGAAAGAGCAGGCTGTCCTGCGGCACGTAGCCCACATCGCGCCGCTCCGGCGGAAGCCGCAGCCGCCGCTCCGAATGGAGCCACTCCGTCCCGCCCAGCGCGATGCGCCCGCGCGCGCCGCGCCGCAGCCCGGCGACCGCCTCCAGCAGCGTGGTCTTTCCCGATCCCGACACGCCGAACACGCCCGTTACCCGGTGCGTCGTCGCGAAATCGACGTCCAGGTCGAAGCGGTCCAGCGGCAGGCGCACCTGCACGTGCAGCGGCGTGGCCCCGTTCATCGGCGCGCCGCGGCGGCCTGCCGTTGCGAGAGCGCCTCGCTGGCGTACACGGCCGCGAACCCCGCCACGAGGGCGACCACCAGCAGTACGTTCGCTTCCGATTCCCGCCCGGCCTGCTGGGCGCTGAAGATGGCGGTCGCCAGCGTCTGGGTGCGCCCGGGGATGTTGCCCGCGAGGATGATGGTCGCGCCGAACTCGCCCACGGCGCGCGTAAAGCCCAGGATGAGCGCCGCCATCAGCCCGCGGCGGGCCATCGGCAGGGTGTAGCGCAGGAAGGTCGCGGCGCGGCCGTGGCCCAGCGTGCGCGCCATGTCCTCGTAGCGCGGGTCCACCGCCTCGAAGCTTACGCGGGCGGTGCGGACGACCAGCGGCGTGGCCATCACCGCGCAGGCGATGACGACGGCCTTCCAGGTGAGGATGACGTCCAGGTCGATGCCCAGGGTGTCGCGTCCCAGCGGCCCGTCCACCGCGAAGGTACGCAGCAGCAGGTATCCGACGGCGGTCGGCGGCAGGACGAGGGGGAGGCTGAAGAGGGTGGAGATGATGCGCTTGCCGCGGAACTCCCGCCGCGCCAGCACCCAGGCCAGCAGCGTGCCGGGAACCATCACCAGCGCGGTGGCCAGCGCGGCCCAGAGCAGCGTGTTGCGCAGGACTTCCGCGGCGTGGCTCACGGGGCGGGGGCGGCGAGGGGCGTAAAGCCGTGGCGGCGGAAGATCTCCCCCGCCTGCGGGCCGGTGAGGTAGTCGTAGAAGCCCTGCGTGGCCGTCTCGTCGCCGCCTTCGCGCAGGCGCGCGAGGACGTAGCGGATGGGCGGGCCGCCGCTCACCTCGTACAGCACGCGCGTGCGCTCCGCGAACGCCATCTGGTCGGTCTTGTAGACGATGCCGATCACGCGCGGCTCCGCGAGCACCAGACCCAGCGCGGCGCGCACGTCGGGCGCGGGAGCCACGCGCGCCTGCACCCGCTCCCACAACGGCATCTCCTCGCACGCCACCGACCACAGCCACTCGCGCGCGTACGTGCCCGCCGGCACGGCCTCGGGGTCCCCCAGCGCCAGGTTCTTGAACGGCAGCCGCGCCAGGTCGCAGGGATTGGCCATGGTCGACGTGTCGCGCGTGTTGGCGACGATGACGAGCGTGTTGGCCAGCAGGTCGCGGCGCGAGCCGTCCTCCGTGCGGCCGGCGTTCTGGACGGTGTCCATCCAGGCGTTGCTGGCGCTCAGAAAGAGGTCGGCGCCGCGCGTGGCCGCGATCTGGTGCGCCAGGTCGTTGCTCCCCGCGAAGTTGAACACCACGCGCGTCCCCGTCTCCCGCCGAAAGCCGGCGCCCAGCTCCTCCATCGCCTCGCGCAGGCTGGCCGCGGCGAACACCATCACCTCCCCGTCCGCCTCGTTCGCGGCCCCGTCCTCCCCCTCTCCGCACGCGGCCAGGAGGGCGAGAAACAGGAAGGCGGCCGCGCGTCTCACGACGTTCATCGTTCCCGGTGTCGAAAGGTGCGTTCGGCCGCCGGCAGCGGGAGCGGTCGGGACGGGATCATCGGTGAAGCGCTGGCGGCTGCGGAGGGTTTCCGGGATGGCCGCGACCCGGACCGGCCGTGAGCGGGGCGCCACCGCCGCGGTGCTGGTGGCGGCCTCGCTACGCGTGCCGTTCGTCACCAGCGCGCCGCCGAAGGCCATGGCTTGCGGCGTGGTGCCGCGCGCGGGACCTGCTGGTCCCCGGGCTGGTGATCACGCCGGGCGGATGCCTGGTGGCCGCCCTCACCGGCCCGTGGGTGCGGCGGATGATGGGCGTGCCCTTACGCCGCTCCGGATCATGCGCGGCCCGCCGCCCGCGCCGCAAGGTGACGCGCTCACTCCTCCGCGGCCTTCGCCGTCGCGCGGCGGGCGAGGGCGAAGCAGAGAATGGCGAGCAGCATCAACGGAACCAGCAGGCGCCCGACGTCCGGGAGCCGGCCGAAGAGCACGGAGGTGCGCAGCGCGTCGGAAACGAGGGTGAGCGGGTTCCAGCGCGCCACGCCGGCCAGCCACTCCGGCATCTGCCGTGCGGGAACCAGCGCCGTGCTGGTGAACAGGAGCGGCATGTTCACCACGTGGACGAACACGGCCATGCTCTCCTGGGCCCGCGTCCTGAGCGCGATCCAGCACGACAGGCTGGCGTACGCCGCCGCGAACAGCCCCAGCCCCAGCGCGGTGACGAACACGGCGCCCCAGTCGATCCACAGCCGCGCGCCCAGCGCCGCGCCCAGCAGGCCGACGACCAGCGCCTGCGCCAGCAGCCGCGCAACGTCCGCCGCCAGCTTGCCGCCCAGCATCCACCCCGGATACGGCGTCGCGCGGGCCATGCGCTGCGCAAAGCCCGTCTGCAGGTCGCGCACGAGTTCGATGCCCGCCTGCGACGCGCCGAACAGCACCGTCATGGCGCAGACGCCGGGGAGCAGAAAGTCCAGGTACGAGAGCCGCGCGTACTCTCCTTCCAGCGCAAAGCGGTGGAAGAGGTAGCCGAAGATCAGCATCCAGAACAGCGGCTGCACGAAGCTGAACGTCAGCGGCACCGGCCGGCGCAGCGTCTTCGTCCAGCTTCGCCGCGCCGTCTCGCGCAGCACGTGGAGGGCCGCCGCGTTCATCCGCCCCTCCCGCGTCCGGCGCCTGCGCCGCTCCCCCGTCCACCGCCGCGTCCCGCGCCCCCTCCGCCTCGACCGGCTCCCGCGTCCGCGAGCTCCGGCACGGCCCACGGGCTCCCCGTCAGCCGGAAGTAGGCGCCGGCGAGGTCGGGTGGATGGTGCTCGTAGGCGCGCACCGTGTGGCCGGCAGACGACAGCACCCCCAGCAGTGGATCGGCGCCGTCCGGACCTTCGTCGCGCCAGACGACGACCGTGTCACCGTGCACGCCGACCTCCTGCACGCCCGGCAGGCGCGCCAGCAGCGGGCCCAGCCCGTCGTCCGGCG
>DATABT010000289.1:0-9426 GCA_036259455.1 Longimicrobium sp.
CGCTCCACCGCCGCCATCGCCAGCGCCTTGCGCTCGTCCGGCACCGCCGCGTCCAGGTCCGAAAGCCACGACGACACCGCGCCGGCGCGGGCCCGCATGGCGTGCAGACGGGCCGCGCATTCCGCGCAGCCCTGCAGATGGCCCTCCGCCCAGCGGTGCCGGGCAAGGTCCATCCCGTGGTCCATGTATGCAACCAGGTCGCCGTCCTCCAGGTGCCGGGGGCGGGACCCTGCGGTCAAAGTCATTTCAGGCTCTCCGAGGTTGGGGCGAGCTCGTTCGACAGCTTGTTGAGCGCGCGCGCCAGCATGGTGCCCACCGATCCGGTCGTGGTTCCGACCGCGACCGCGATCTCGTGGTGGGCAAAGCCCTCCTCCCTCATCAGCAACACCGTTCGCTCCTTCCACGACAGCCGGTCCAGGGCGGCGCGCACCATCTTGCGGCGCTCGCTGCTCTCTGCACTGGCGTCGGGCAGCGCCGGCACGTCCCCCAGCGGGGCACGGTCCGGCGATGCGCTCAGCAGCTTCAACCAGCGCGCACGCGCACGGGCCGTGTCGCGGACCACGTTGGTGGCGACCGCGAACAGCCATGCGCGCAGGTGCCGGTCCTGCGGCGGCCGTTCGACCAGCCGGACGAACGCCTCCTGCGCGGCGTCGGCCGCCAGGTCGGAGTCGCCGGTAAGGCGCACGAGGTACCGGTACAGCGCGTCGTAGTGCTCCGTGAAGAGCTGGGTGACGTTGATTCGCTGTTCCGGCGAGGGCTTGGCAGCGGACAAAACGTTTCCGTCCTTGAGCTGTGCGCTCACTGGCCGGGGTGGAACGTGCGGGCCGGCCGCATTCTGACCGGCGGTGCGGACGGGAGGGTCCAAAAGGGTCCCGGAGAGGCAGGGCGCGGGGTTTCACGCCGCGTCCTCGCCATCAACCTAACCTCCCGCCGCTCCTTTCGGGAGGGGATGGGGCGCGGGACGCGGCGATTCCCGCATCATCTGTCGGGGTCCGCGCGGCGCAGGTCGTTCACCAGCTGGTGCGCGCGGCGGGTGGTCTCGGGCTGCCGGAACTTCGGCGCCAGGCCAAGGACGAGGGCGACGGCGGTCGGCAGGTCCATCCGGTGTCCGGCGGAGACGTACAGCGGCCTGGCCCCCGAGCGCGTCCGCACCACCATCCCCACCGTCTCCCCTTCGTGCACGACGGGCACCGTGTCCCCGCGCTCGTTCCCCACCGGGTCGTGGACGCCGACGAAGGGGTTCTTGGCGCAGCCGATGCTGGGCACGTCCCACAGCACGCCGCCGTGGCAGGCAAGGCCGAAGCGGCGCGGATGCGCGTACCCGTGCCCGTCGAACACCACCAGGTCGGGGCGGACGCGCAGCCCGTCCCAGCACAGCTGCAGGACGGGGAACTCGCGAAAGGACAGGTAGCCGGGGACGTAGGGAAAGCGCAGCGGTGACGCCGAAACCGCCTCGTCCACCGTGTCCATCGTCCACAGGTCGATGACGACGATGGCCGCGTAGCCGTAGTGCTTGAAGCGCTCCATCGACACGTCCGCCCCGGCCACGTAGCGCGGCGCGAAGTCCGCCGGCGGCTGCAGAATCAGCCGGTCGCGCAGCGCCTGCTGTACCTCCCGCGCCTGCGCGACGGTCATCTCCCAGCGGCGCGGTGCCGGAGGAGGCGCGTTCGTGTCGTCCATCCGTGCACTCCGGGCACCGGGGGAAAGAAAAATCCGCGAAAATGATGGCATCTTCCCGCCCCTCGCCGCAAGCGCCGGGGTGACCGTGCTGGCCGCTTCGTGGCGCGCGCTGGACGGGAGCGCGGCGGGAACTATCTTCCGGAAACGGCCCGCCTGCTACACTCTGCCACACCCTCACGCCGGAGACAGGTCATGGAGCGCACCCGGTTCATGGAGCACCAGGGCAGACGCATCCTGCTGCTGGACTACGCGGGCGTGCGCGACCCGGAGGAGGCGCTGCGCGCGATCGAGCACTCCAAGCAGGTGGTGGCAAAGGAACCGCCCGGGTCGCTGCTGGTGATGACGGTGGTGCGCGACGCGCGCTACAACGCCGCCGTGCTGCAGGGAATGAAGGAGCTGGCGGCCCACAACGCGCCGTACGTCAGGGCGAGCGCGGTGGTGGGGATGAGCGGCCTGCACCGCATTGCCTACCAGGCGGTGATCCTGTTCTCCAAGCGCAACATCAAGGTCTTTGACCAGGAGAACGAGGCGCTGGACTGGCTGGTCGCCCAGGCCTGATCCGGGAAAAGCATTCACGCAGAGCAGCGGAGGGGCAGAGAAGCAGAGGAGCGGCGATCGCCCTGCTCTGCTCCTCTGCTGCGCTGCGTGCAATGCCGTTTCTACGGCGTTGTAGCGCGGCGGGACGCAATGGAGCGCGGCGGGGCACGCTCCCTGCCCGCGAGCGGTAAAGATCGACGGAAGCAATCCACATCAACCGGACCGGACGTACGATGGCGGAGATCGAGGTGACCCGCCGCGGGCCGGGGGTGCGCCCCTGGATCCTGGGCGTTCTGCTGCTTGCGGCGCTGGCCGCGCTGGGCGTGTGGCTGCTGGAGGAACGCGGCGACGACCGCACCCTGGAAGGAGTCTCGGCCGAGACGGGATAAGGGGCCTGCGCGGGTCCGCGTGTCATAAGGACGGCGCCCGAAGCGTTGGGCTGTCACGGGCGCCCAGCCCCGGGGGGCGCGGCGGTACGCGAAGTGCGTTACCCCACCCCCCGGAAAACTCCGCAGCGATCGACGCCGCCGGCGCCCCTGTGCCCGCCGGGCCGGGCCGCTGCGCATCGGCGGTCCGTCTCCATTTCCACGGTCGGCACGAGGAGCCACCATGTTCGCACCCGCACGCTCAAGGGTCCGCCTGGCCGCCGCGCTGGCGCTGGCGGCCGGGGCGATCGCCCTGAACGCCGCTCCGGCGACGGCGCAGTACTTTGGCCGGAACAAGGTCCAGTACGAGACCTTCGACTTCCGGGTGCTGCGCACCACCCACTTCGACGTCTACTTCTACCCCGAGGAAGAGCAGGCCGCCCGCGACGCCGCCCGCATGGTGGAGCGCTGGTACAGCCGGCTCACGCGCATCCTCGAGCACGAGTTCGAGGAGCGCCAGCCCCTCATCCTGTACGCCAGCCACCCGCACTTTCAGCAGACGGTGGCGCTGGGCGGCGACATCGGCGAGGGCACGGGCGGCGTGACGGAGGCGTTCAAGCAGCGCATCATCATGCCCCTGGCCAACACGTACGAAGAAACGGACCACGTGCTGGGCCACGAGCTGGTGCACGCGTTCCAGTACGACATCAGCGGCTTTGGCCGCGCGGGGGGCGGGCTTGAAGAGGCGGCCCGCCGGTACAACGTGCCGCTCTGGTTCTCGGAGGGGATGGCCGAGTACCTGACGCTGGGGCCGGTGGACCCGCACACCACCATGTGGATGCGCGACGCGGCGCTCACCGGCCGCATTCCCACCGTGGAGCAGCTCACCTACGATCCACGCTTCTTTCCCTACCGGTGGGGACAGGCGTTCTGGGCGTACGTGGGCGGCCGCTGGGGCGACGCCAGCATCGGGCAGATCCTCAAGCAGGTGGGACAGGGCGTGCCGTATCCCGACGCCTTTCAGCGCATCCTGAACGCGTCGCTCGAAGAGATCGTGGAGGACTGGGGCACCTCCATCCGCCGCACCTACCTGCCGCTGCTGAGCGAGCGGCGCGAGGCGCGCGAGGAGGCCCGTCCGCTCATCACCTTCCAGGGCGAGGGCGGCCGGGTGAACGTGGCGCCGGTGCTTTCTCCCGACGGGCGGTTCGTGGCATTCCTGTCGGAGCTGGAGTTCCTGGACGTGGAGATGTACGTGGCCAACGCCGAAACGGGTGAGATCATCCGCCGGCTGCAGCGCGGCACGGCGTTCGACCCGCACTACGGCAGCCTGCGCTACATCAACTCGGCGGGGACGTGGTCGCCGGATTCGCGCCGCTTCGCCTTCAGCGCGCTGCGCAGGGAGCGCGACGTGGTGGTGACGCTGGACGTGCAGCGCGCCGACCGCCTGCGCGAGTACGCCATCCCGGGGGTGAGCGAGATCACCAACCCCACGTGGTCACCGGACGGCAGCACCATCGTGGTCTCCGGACTCAAGGGCGGCATCAGCGACCTGTACGCCATCGACGTGGCCACGGGGCGCACCCGGCAGCTCACGGACGACCGCTTCGCCGACCTGCAGCCCATGTACTCGCCGGACGGGCGCACCATCGCGTTCGCCACGGACCGCGGAGAGACGGACTTCAACACGCTCACCTTCGGCGAGTACCGGCTGGCGCTGATGGACGTGGCCAGCGGACAGATCCGCACGCTGGCCCCGGCGGGCGGCGACCAGCGCATCGTCGGCAAGAACATCAACCCGCAGTGGACGCGCGACGGGCGGGGGCTGTACTTCATCAGCGACCGCACGGGCATTCCCAACGTCTACCGGATGGAGCTGGAGACGGGGGCGCTGACGCAGGTGACGGACCTGTTCACGGGGGTAAGCGGGTACACGGACCTGAGCCCGGCGCTCTCGGCGGCGCACAACGCCGACCGGCTGGTGTTCACGGCGTACGAGCGCAGCGGGTTCAACATCTACTCCATCAGCAACCCGCAGGAGCTGGAGGGAACGGAGCCGGTGCCGCTGGTGACGGCGGCGGCGGGGCTGCAGGGGGTGCCGCTGGCGGCGCTGCTGCCGCCGGTGCCGCGGCCGGAGGAGGCGCCGTACAACCGCGTGCTGCTGGCGGTGAACGAGTACCAGACGGGGCTGCCGGACCCGGAGGTGCAGAGCACGTGGAACGTGATCCCGTACCGCCCGCGCATTTCGCTGGACTACCTGGGGCAGCCCAGCGTGGGCGCCACGGTCAGCACGGGCGGCTTCAGCCGCGGCGGGCTGTACGGGGGCATCTCGGGCATCTTCAGCGACATCCTGGGCTACCACAACATCTACGGGACGGTCCAGGCGCAGGGACAGGTGGACGAGATCGGATTCAGCACGCTGTACCTGAACCAGAAGCACCGGTGGAACTGGGGCGTGGCCGCGCAGCGCATTCCCTACATCTACGGCGGCTACACCGAGGGGCTGAACGAGGACGGCGAGTACGTGACCCAGCAGGTGCTGCTGCGCTTCTTCGACACCAGCCTGAGCGGCATCACCCAGTACCCGTTCAGCAGGGTGAGCCGGGTGGAGTTCTCGGGCGGGCTGCGGCGCATCAGCAGCGACCGGCAGATCCGCGAGCTGGTGTACGAGCCCATCTTTCAGAACGGGCAGCTGGTGGGCTTCAACGGCCCGCTGGACCAGCGCCAGCGCGAGATCGAGGGCGAGTCGTTCAACATGGCCGAGGGCTCGGCGGCGCTGGTGTACGACGCGTCGCTGATGGGGTACACGTCGCCCTTCGCGGGAATGCGGTACCGCTTCGAGGTGGCGCCCACGGTGGGAAGCCTGCAGTTCAACACGCTCACGGCCGACTTCCGCCGCTACCTGTACCTGCGTCCCTTCACGCTGGCCTTCCGCGGCCTGCACGTGGGCCGCTACGGCCGCGACGAGCACCGGGTGGGGAGCATCTACCTGGGATGGCCGTTCCTGATCCGCGGCTACGGGCGTGACAACGTGGCCGAGGAGTGCTCGCCCACGCTTCCGCAGGGCGGCGCGGAGTGCGACCTGTACTTCGACGAGCTGGTGGGAAGCCGCGTGGCGCTGGCCAACCTGGAGCTGCGGGTGCCCATCATCCGCCAGCTGGTGGTGGGGAACACGCTGGGGCTGCCGCCGGTGGAGGGCTTCGTGTTCGCCGACGCGGGCACGGCCTGGGGCAAGATCCAGGGGCAGGACGGCGACGTCCTGGAGACGACCCCCACCTTCCGCCGCGGCATCGAGTCGGAGTTCGACAAGCGCGGACTTCTGACCAGCGCGGGCGTGGGCGCCCGGGTGAACCTGTTCGGATACTTCGTGGTGGAGGCGGTGTACGTGAAGGCCTTCGAGCGCGAGAACGGATTCCACTGGCAGTTCGCGCTGCAGCCCGGGTTCTGACGGACGGACAGCGGTACCGAAGGTACGGGGTACGAGGGTGCGGGAGTGCGAAAGTGGCGCTCCCGCGCTTTCGCGTTGTGGGGGCGGGCCGCGGAAGTCGTGGCCGGCATGCGCGTGGTCGGGCAGGCCCCGCGCCTGAGCGGCTGAAGCCGCCGCAACAACCGCGGAAAGCCCCGCAAACCCCGCGGGGCTTCAACAGCGCGAACGGCAGGCTCGACGCGTACACCTGTCAACGCCGGGTGAAAGTCTGACAGTTCTGGCGGTCGAAAATCTGACAGCCGGGAGGGGGTGACGAGCCCGAGTGTTCGCGTCGAGGTCAGAGGGTGGAGGTGGTCGCGATGGGGGCCGCCGGGGGAGGGCCCCAGCCGTACCTACGTACGTCGCATCCTTCACTACGCACTCACGCACTTCCGCACTTCCCCCTCTCTCGCACTTTCGCACTTTCGCACTTTCGCACTCTCGCACTATCTTCCCGCCCATGACTGAGCGCTCATTCACCGAAAGCCGCGAGCAGCGCCGCCGGGCCATCCTGGACTCGGCGGTGCGGGTGTTCGCGGAGCACGGCTTCTTCGGGGCGCGCATCCGCGACATCGCGGCGGGGGCGGGGGTGGCGGAGGGCACCATCTACCTCTACTTCGAGGGGAAGGACGACCTGCTGCTCACCGCCTTTCGCGAAAAGGTGAACGAGTTCGTCGCCGCCGCGGGCAACGTGATGGGGAACGACCTCCCCTTCCAGGAGCGGCTGGCGCGCTTCGTCCAGCTGCAGTTCGAAAGCATCGAGGCGGAGCCGCCGCTGGCCACCGTCCTCCTGCTGGAGTCGCGGCAGAGCAGCAAGTTCTACGGCGGCGCGGTGCGCGACGTGCTGCGAACGTACGCGCAGGCCATCGACACCCTGCTGGCCGGCGGCGTGGAGCGTGGCGAACTGCGGCCCGACACGGAGATTCCCCTGGTACGGCGGATGCTCATCGGCGCGCTGGAAGAGGTGGAGCTGGAGTGGCTGCTGGGCGAGCGCAGCAAGCCGCTCACGCCCATCGCCGCGCGCTTCGCCGCCACCTTCTACCGCGGGATCGCCGCGTCGGCGTGAGCGGCTGGACAGGCGGGCGGCGAGACGATAGAATGTCGGCTGCCCGCGCGTCGGGCGGAGACGAACCGAACCTGGACCGCGCCGCGGGCGTGGCGGAGCAACGAGCATGGCTGACCTGAACGTCCAGCGCACGACCACGCACGAGGTGGTCGAAGACGACTACGAGAACTGGGAGATCGCCCTCTGGCTGCTGGGCATTCTGGCCATCCCCGGCGTGCCGATCATCATGGTGGTGCTGCTGACGCCCTGGAGCGGCCTGTAAGCCCCATCCGCGCAGCAGGTTCAGGCCCCCGCCCGTCCCCCAGGACGCGCGGGGGCCTTTTCGCGCCGCCGGCACACCGCCGCACGATTTTTCTTTGCCCCGCGTCCGCGGCACGTAGATTGACCTGATGCAGGGGTGCGGCGCCCGGATGGACGCCGGACTGGTCGCGTTGACGGGAGGTGGGGGATGAAGACGCGGCACGGGATGCGCCTGGCCGCGCTGCTCCTGGCGCTGGGAGCGGCGGCATGCGCGTCCGGAAAGGGCAAGCCGTCCCTGGGCAAGCCGCCAGGCCGGACGGCGGTGGTGCAGGTGGCCAACAACGGGTTCGCGGACGTGACGGTGTACGTGGTGCAGTCCGGAATGCGCCAGCGGCTGGGGACGGTGACGGGGCTTTCGCGCCAGCGGTTCCCGCTCACCCGCGTGGCGCACGAGTCCGCGGACGTGTACCTGCTGGCGGACCCGGTCGGGGGCGCGCGCACCTACCTGAGCCCGCCCGTGCGCGTGCGCCCGGGCGACGCGGTGGACCTGCGGCTGCACGCCACGCTCAGCATGTCCAGCGTTTCCGTCTGGGGACCGTGACGGCGGGGGCGGGCCTTTCTCGTGGGCGAGCGCGTGGCTGCGCGCCCGCCCGAACGTTTTGCCGATCCTGACCGACCCGCCTTGCTGCGCCTGGACGACGTTCTCACCCGCATTCCCGCCCGCCCCGACGCCGCCGGGCTGGTGGCGGGCTTCGTTCCCCCGCCCCGCTTCAACGCCAAGCGCTTCGACGACTACCGTCCCGATCCACGCCACCCGTCGCAGGGCGCGGCGGTGGAGCGGCTGCGCGCCGTGGCCGCGGAGCTGAACCGCGCGGAGGGGGGTTGGCGGCGGCTGCGCGCGGCGTTCGGCGGCGGCGAGCGCGGGTCCGGCGTGTACCTGGATGGCGGCTTCGGGGTGGGCAAGACGCACCTGCTGGCGTCGCTCTGGCACGCGTCCCCGGCGCCGCGGGCGTACCTGAGCTTCGACGAGCTGGTGTACGCCATCGGGCTTCTGGGCGTGGAGGGCGCGCGGCAGGCGTTCCGGGGGATGCGCCTGGTGGCGGTGGACGAATGGGAGCTGGACGATCCCGGCAACCTCAAGCTGGCCCTCGCCTTTCTGCGCGGCGCGCTGGCGGACGGCATTCGCGTGGCGGCCACGTCCAACACCATCCCCGACGAGCTGGGGCGCGGGCGGTTCGACCAGAAGAACTTCAGGACGGAGATCGAGGAGCTCTCATCCGCCTTCCAGGTGCTGCGCATCGAGGGCGAGGACTACCGCCACCGCCGCTTCGAGGCGGACCCCGGCCGCGCGTACTTTCTGGACGACGCGGCCATGGAGCGCGCCCGCGCCGCCGCCGGCCCCCGCGCGCTCGCCGTCTCGTTCGACGAGTTGATGCGGGGCCTCGGGGAGATCCACCCC
Organism: Longimicrobium sp.; assembly: GCA_036259455.1. Lineage (GTDB taxonomy): Bacteria > Gemmatimonadota > Gemmatimonadetes > Longimicrobiales > Longimicrobiaceae > Longimicrobium. The sequence continues at coordinate 8,811 of DATABT010000289.1, forward strand.
ATCCGCTTTCACGCCTTCGTCTCCGCCATCGGCGAGCTGCTGCTGGACGGCGTGCGTCCGATGGCGAACCTGTACGAGGGGCTGCGCTGGGTGCACTTCGTCGACAAGCTGTACGACAACGCCGTCCCCTTCGCCGCGTCCGGCGACGCGGGGCTGACGGAGCTGTTTCCCGCGGAGTGGCTCTCCGGCTCGTACGGAAAGAAGTTCTCGCGCTGCCTGTCGCGCATGGAGGAGATGCTGGGCGAGCGCCGCGCGGAGCTCATCGGGGGTCCGGCCGGCTGATCTTCCACGCTGGCGTTTACTGATCGAGGTCTCGCACGGAGTCAGCGGAGCAAACGGAGTTTGTCCCTTGCGTGGAACAAGCTCCGCCTACTCCGCCGACTCCGTGCGAGGCGTTTCTTTCAGGTTCGTCGCGGATTTCGTTGCACGCACGAAGTCTGCGCCGTGAGCTGTCATTTCGAAGGAGGCGCCCACGAGGACTTGCCTCATGCAGGATCTTGTTGCGCCGACTGAGAAATCTACTCACCCACGCTCATGGCTGGCCGCACGTTCCGGGACCCGCCTCCGATGCGCCGCACGGAAGCGGGTCGAGGACCGAGGCGTGGGCCGGATCACC
>DATABT010000290.1:0-5976 GCA_036259455.1 Longimicrobium sp.
GCGAGCAGGGCGAAGAGCGCGAGCAGGACGATCCGGATCGGGCGCATCATCAGACGGAGACTCCGTGTGTAGCGGGCGCGCCGGGGCGCAGGGTGGCGGCGATGCGGGCGGCGTCCAGCCGCCGGCTCAGCTTTTCCACCACCATGCGGGCCAGCAGAAGCGAAAAGAAAAGAAGCGTGAACGCGAGCATGCTCACCAGCAGCGTCTGGACCATCTCCGGCGCGGCGGTGGGCCCCTCCGGCTTGAGCACCACGGGCTTGGGATGCTGGGTGCGGAACCACTGCACGCTCATGTGGATGAGCGGGATGTCCGCCGCGCCGACGACGCCCAGGATGGCGGCGAAGCGCTTTCCCCGCTCCGGGCTCTCCGTGGCGCCACGCAGGATGAAGTATCCCACGTAGATGAACCACAGCAGCAGCGTAAGCGAGGTGCGCGCGTCCCACACCCACCACGCGCCCCAGGCAATCTTGCCCCACAGCGGCCCCGTCATCAGCACGATGGTGGCGAAGACCACGCCGAGCTCCGCCGCGCAGACGGCGACGGCGTCCAGCCGCTCGTCGCGCAGCCACAGGTAGCCCAGCGAGCACAGCGCCACCACCCCGAAGGCCAGGTACGCCACCAGCGCCGATGGCACGTGGACGTAGTAAATGCGCTGCACGATCCCCATCTCGCGCTCGGTGGGCGCGTAGAAGAAGATCATCCAGAAGCTCAGGACCAGCGTGGCCGCCGCCAGCAACCCCAGCCCCAGCGACCAGCGGCGGAGCCCCTGCAGCGACCCGGTATCCACCGGTGTGTGGTTGATGCCGTTCATCTCGTGATCAGAACTCAATCGTGTCGGGGCCGGCTCCGCGCCGGAGCGGCTGAAGCCGCCGCAACGGCAGCGGAAAGCCCTCGCAAACCGCGCGGAGCTTCAAACACGCCCCACGCTCCCCTGCGCATGCGCGCGTCGGCTCTGCAACTGGGCGTCGCCGCTCTCGTCCCCTACTCCTCCACCGCGAAGCTGAATGCGGCGGTGCTGATGAAGAGGAAGACGAGGTCGAACGCCAGCAGCACCCGCAGGTGGCCGCCGACCTCCGCCAGCGGGCGGCCAACGAGCAGCAACTGCGTGGCGCTGGCGGCAAAGATCACCACCGGAATCAGCAGCGGCAGCAGCAGGATGGGGAGCAGCGACTCGCCGTGGCGCGTGTGCGCCGTCATGGCGCTCAGCAGCGTGCCCAGCGCCATGAACCCCACGGTCGCCAGCACCACCACCAGCACCAGCCCGCCCAGCGCCCCGATGAACTGCAGCCCGAAAAAGAGCGCGAAGACGGGAAACACCACCGCCTCCACCGCCAGCACGATCAGCAGGTTCGCCAGCCACTTGCCCAGGAACACCGCCCCGCGCGGCACCGGCGACACCAGCACGCCGGTCAGCGCGTCGGCCTCGTGCTCCAGCGCAAAGCTGCGGCCCAGCCCCAGCGTGCCCGCGAAGAGCACCGTCACCCACAGCATGGCGCCGGCGATCTCTTCCGAGCGCACCGTGGGATCCAGCGCAAAGCTGAAGACCACGGCCACCAGCACGGCGAAGGTCGCCATGGAGACGAAGCGCTCGCGGCTGCGCGCCTCCAGCAGCAGGTCCTTGCGGGCCACGGCCCACGCCTGCGCGAGGTAGCGGAGCATCGTCAGACCGCCGCCGCCACCCGCTCGGTGTACACCTGCTCCCACCGCGCCGCGTCGATGTCCGCGCGGCGCTCGTCGCTCACCCAGCGGCCGCCGACCTGCACGGCCACGCGGTCCGCCTGCTCCAGCCCCTGCGACAGGTTATGCGTCACCAGCACCACCGTGCGCCGCCCGTCCTTCAGCCGGTCCAGCACCGCGCGCAGCATGGCCGACGCGTGCGGGTCCAGCCCCGTGTACGGCTCGTCCAGGAACACGACCTCCGGGTCGTGCAGCAGCGTGCGCGCGAGGGCCAGCCGCTGCTGCATCCCGCGGCTGAAGGTGCGCACCCTGTCCGCCGCGCGCTCCATCAGCCCCACCTCGCGCAGCGCCTCGTCCACGCGCGACTTGCGGCCCGGCAGCGCGTAGAGGCGCGCGTAGAAGTCCAGGTTCTCCGCCGCGCTCAGGCCGGGGTAAAGGAACGTCTGATGCGAGAGAAGACCGATCCTGCACCGCCACCCGTCTTCATCCCCGCCCACCTGCTCGCCCATCACGTGCACCGTGCCGCGCGTGGGACGGACGGCGCCGCAGAGCATGCGCAGCAGCGTGGTCTTTCCCGCGCCGTTGGGCCCGAAGATGGTAAGGAACTCGCCCCGGGCCAGCGTCAGGTCGATTCCCCGCACCGCCGGCAGCGGGCCGTACCACTTTTCCACCCCGCGCGCCTGGACGGCGGGCACGCTCGCGGGCACCGCCGGCGCCGCGCTCAACGCAGCCGCGCCCCGCACCCCGCGCAGTAGCGGCTGAGCGGCGGGTTCAGGAACCCGCAGGCGTGCCGGTCCGACGCAGCCGCCTCCGCGCGGCCCGACTCGATTCCCACCGCCTCCGCGGCGCGCATGGCCGCCAGCGCCTCTACCGACAGCCGCTCCTTCTGCGCGCGGTAGTCGGCGGCGTCCAGCTTGCCGCCCAGGTAGTCGTACTCCAGCTCCTTGAGCGCCACGAGCGCCACGCGGCGTCGCGCCTCCGCGTCCAGCACCGCGCCGGGCGCCAGGTCCACCAGCAGCGCCTCGCGCCGCGCCATCAGCGGGCGCACGACTACGGCGGCGGCGAGCAGTGCCAGGAGCAGCGAGAAGACCAGCAGCGTCATGCCGCGTCCTCCGCCTGCTCGAACTCGCGCAGCGCCGCATCCAGCCGCGCGCGCTCGTCGTCGCTCACCTGCGCGCCGGCCGCGGCGGGGGCCGGTCCCGAACTGCGCATCACCCTGATGCGGCCCCACAGCACCAGCCCGCCCACGACCAGCGCCATGGGGAGGATGAGCCACGCCAGCAGCCCGGCGCCGCTGCGTTTGGGCACTGCGCGCCACTCCTCGCCATGGCGGGCGAGCACGTCTTCCACGATGGCGTTCGCGCTCTGCCCCTGCGCCGCCATCTGGCGGATGGAATCGCGCAGCGCCTCCGCCTGCGTGCTGGGGCAGACCTCCAGCATCAGCCCCGGGCAGTACGGCGACCGGACGCGCGAGATCGCCGCGTCCGCCGCCTTCCGCGCCTGCTCATCTCCCACCTGCGCGGGGAGCGGCCCGGCAACGACGAGCATCAGCGCCACGGCGAGAAGCCCGAGGCCCCGCGGTCCGCGCAGGCGGACCTTGCGATTTTCCAGCGGCGAATTCATTCGCTCCCGGCTTCGCTCAAGGCGACATCCGTCGATGCGCATCACGCCTCCACCAGCTCGTGCTCGGGCTCCGCGACCCTCGGCGCGCGGACGACCTTGCGCTGCGTGACGGGGCGCGCGGGCTCGGCGCCGGGCCACAGGGCCACCAGCGTGCCGATGGCCATGATCATCCCGCCCAGCCAGATCCACGGCACCAGCGGCTGCACCAGCACGCGGAAGGTGGCCAGCGGGCGCGGGTTCGTCCCCCGGATCACCCCGTTCACGTCGTCGATGCCGGCCAGGATCAGGTACAGGTCCTCGTTCCACGCGCGGCGGATGCCGACTTCGCTCGCCACCTCTTCGCGCTGCCTGTAGGCGCGCTTCTCCGCCGTCAGGACGTCGATGCGGCGGCCGTCCTTCGCCACGTCCATCGACGCGATGACCTTGGTCATGTTCGTCGCGGGATAGGCGGACATGGCCTGGTACGTCAGCCGGTAAGTGTGGCCGAAGGGGGACTCGATCTCCATCGACTCGCCGGGGCGCAGCGACACCTGCCGCTCCACGTCGTACGCCGACCCCGCGAAGCCCATGAAGATGATGACGAATCCGGCGTGCACCACGTAGCCGCCGTAGCGCCGGCGGTTGCGCTCCATCAGGTGCACGAAGGCGGAGAAAATGCCCTCGCCCTCGATGCGCGCGCGGGCCCGGGTCCCCTTCCAGAACTCCACGGCGATGGTGGTCATCGTGAAGCTGCCGAGGACGAAGGTCAGCAGCGCGTACGTGTTGCGCACGCCCGTCATCCACAGCACCGCGCCGACCGCCAGCGCCACCCCGACGGGCGTCGCGAAGTTGCGGATCAGGTTCCGCCCCGTCGCCTTGCGCCACGCGATCACCGGCCCCACACCCAGCAGGCCCAGGAGGAGCAGCCCCAGCGGGATGTTCACGCGGTTGAAGAAGGGCGGGCCCACGCTGATCTTCTGCCCCGTAAAGCCCTCGGAGATGAGGGGGAACATGGTCCCCCACATCACCGTGAACATCGCCGCCACGAAGACAAGGTTGTTCAGCAGGAACGCCGCCTCGCGCGAAACCACGCTCTCCAGCCGGTTCTCCGGCGAAAAGGCGCCGCGCCGCCACCACACCAGCGCCGCCGAGGCGACGATCAAAAAGGTGAGAAAGCCCAGGAAGATCCAGCTGATCGTAAGGTTCTGCGCGAACGAGTGCACCGACTCGATGAGCCCGGAGCGCGTCAGGAACGTGGCGAAGATGCTCAGCAGAAAGGTGCTCAGGATGAGCAGCACGTTCCACATCTTGAGCATGCCGCGCTTTTCCTGGATCATCACCGAGTGCAGGAACGCCGTGCCCGTGAGCCAGGGGAGCAGCGACGCGTTCTCCACCGGATCCCAGAACCAGTATCCGCCCCACCCCAGCTCCACGTACGCCCACATCATCCCGAAGATGATGCCGTTGGTAAGGAAGAACCACGCGAGCAGCGTCCACCGCCGCGTCGTGGTGATCCAGCGCGTGTCCAGCCGCCCCGAGAGGAGCGCGCTGACGGCGAAGGCGAAGGGGATGGTGAACGCAGTGAAGCCCAGGTACAGCGTGGGCGGGTGGATGGTCATCCAGTAGTTCTGCAGCTGCGGGTTCAGCCCCCGGCCGTCGGCGGGGGTGAAGTCCATCAGCTGGAACGGGTTGGACGCAAAGAGGATGACGCCCAGAAAGAACGACAGCACCAGCAGCAGCGTGCCGCTCACGTACGGCATGAACTCGCGGTTCCGCCGCCGGTTCTGAAAGACGGCGATGGACGCGAACAGGGCCAGCAGGAGCGCCCAGAACACCAGCGACCCCGTCTGGCCGGCCCACAGCCCCGTGATCTTGTAGAAGAGGTTGAGCTCGCGGTTGCTGTACCCCGCCACGTAGCGGTAGCCGTACTGGTTGCCCACGAACGCCGCGATGATGGCGGCGGAGGCCACGGCCAGCAGCCCGAACACGGCGTAGATGGAGCGCTCGGCGCTGAGCACCCAGTCGCCGCGGCCGCGGCGGCCGCCGGCAAAGCCCAGCGTGGTGCCCCACAGCGCCAGGATGAACGCGACCCAGAGGGCGACTTCCCCGATCTGCGTCACGCCCTGAAGTCCTCCTCGACGGCCTCGTAGCGCGAGCCGCACTTGGTGAGCACCGTCGTCGCCTCGAAGGTGCCGGCCTCCGTCAGCTTGCCCTCCACCACCACGTCGCGCCCCTCCTCGAAGGTGTCGGGGAGCGGCCCCACGTAATGCACGGGAAAGGTCGTGCGCCCGCTGGCGATGTCGATCACGGTGAACCGCAGGTCCAGCGTGGTGGGATCGAACTTGACGGAGCCGGGCACCACGCGCCCGCCCACCTTGGCGCCCATGCGGTGGGCGGTGGGGTCGGCGGTGATCTTGGCGGCCAGCTCGTCCGGCGTGTAGTAGTACATCATGGAGTCCTTCATGCCGGTAACGGCCAGGTACCCCACGACGCCGACGAGCACCAGCGCGCCGGCCGCGAACCTGCTCTGCTTCTTCACGGGTGGATTGCCTCCGTGGACGGTGCCCCCTTCCAAGGCGGGGAATATACTGCCGAAGCGGAAGTGGTGAAAGGGATTGCGCGTGGTGGAAAGCCTCAGGCGGGGTAGGGGTTTACCTGACGGGACAGGGAATAGGGAATAGGGTATAGGGAATAGGG
>DATABT010000291.1:0-9450 GCA_036259455.1 Longimicrobium sp.
ATCTACTCACCCATGCTCATGGCTGGCCGCACGTCCCGGGACCCGCCTCCGATGCGCCGCACAGAAGCGGGTTGAGGACCGAGCCGTGGGCCGGATCACCAGCACGGGTGAGTAGATTTCTCAGTCGGCGCCATGGGAATCCTGCACGGGCTGGGTTCGGTGCAGGCGCCTCCTTCGAAATGACAGTTCGGCGTCGGGTCTGTTTACCTGCAACAGAATCGACGAAGAACCCAAAATCATGAACGCGGAATCCACAGGGGGAAGGAGCGAGTACGCACGGGTACGTTCAGTCCTCTGCGTACTCTCCCTTCTACTCCGCGTACTCCGCGTTCAATCCGGGGGGGATCGTCAGCGCGAGCGCTCGACGGTGAGCGTGTACTCGCCGGCGGGTGCTTGCGGGAAGGTGTTCACGCGGATGGTGTAGTGGCCCGTGTCGGGCGCGATCATCACCACCCGCGCGTCCGTGGTGCTCTCCGCGGCGATGTCGTCGTTGCTGCTGAGCTCCATCCACTCGCCCTCGACCTCGCGGCCCACGGCCAGGTACGCGTCGAACTCCGTGGAGCGCAGGGTGATGGTGATGCGCTGGCCGGCCGTGGCGTCGAAGGTCCACGCGTCGTACGGCGAGCCGTCCTCCGCCGGGGCGTCGGCCGCCTCCAAGCGGCCCGTCATCTGCGCGCCCCAGCGCACGGGCCGCATCTCCGGCCGCCCGCGGCGGGGGGCGGCGGAATCCACCACGGCCACCTGCATCGCGCCGAGGGGCTCCACCAGCAGCGAGTACGGCGCCAGGCTGTCGGGGAACTCGCGAAAGGGCCGGACACGCACCAGGTACTCGCCGGTCTCGGGGACCTCCAGCACGAGGCGCGAATCGGTGCCCTCCGTATCGTCGTTGTAGTTCAGCTGCTCCCAGCGGCCGTCGCGCATCCGCCCCACCATCAGGTAGGTGTCGAACGCGGTGGAGCGCGCCGTCACCTGCAGCCGCTGCCCGGCGGTGGCGTACATCGACCATTCGTCCACTACGTCGCCGTCGCGCGGGAACACGGAGTCCACGTTCAGCCGCGCCTCCACCGGCTGCCCCACCTGCAGCGGCCTGGGCAGCGGGCGCGCGGCGGGGTCCACCACCCACACGGCGTAGCGCAGCGAATCGTTCTCCAGCAGCGGACTTTCTACGCGTATGGCGTACTCGCCGTCCTGCGGAACCACCACGCGTCCTTCGTACTCCATCGTGTCACCGGCCTCGATCGCCACGAACCGGCCGGCCTCCATCCGTCCGAACGTCCCCGCGATGCCGGGCGTCGCCACGTCCAGCACCTGCCCCCGCGAAGCGGAAAACGAGTACAGGTCGTAGTGGAGCTCGCTTCCCTCCACGACCTCGATGCTGCTGCGCTCGGTCAGCACCGCCGGCCTGCCGCGCCCCAGGACGAGCGGGCGCGGAGGCGCGGAGACAAGGGCGATCTCCTCGCCAAAGAGCGTGAAGTCGCCGCCGGAATGGGAGGTAAGCACCAGCAGGTACTCGCCAGGCTCCGGGGGAAGAAAGCGCATCCCCACGCCACCCCCGCCGGCCCTGCTCCCCTGCGGCAGGTAGTCGGTCAGCGGTCCCGCCTGCCGGGCTACGCGGAGCTCCACGTCCGCGGAGTCGGAAGCGCCGGCGAAGTGGTAGATGTGCTCCGGGCGCGCCTGAAAGCGGAACGCGCGGTACACGTGGCCGGAGGAGAGCCGCGGATCGGAGAAGGGGAGCGTGAGCCGCACGGAGTCGCCCAGCCGCAGTGCGGGGACGCCCCGTTGCGCCGCGGCGGGAGCGGCGGCGGACAGCGCCAGCATGAGCCACAAGATGGTGTGTGAGAGGATGCGCATCTGGATCACGCTCCCCGCGTGGAGACGGGCTCGCCACCCTTGCGCTTGCAGAAGTCGGCGGAGAGCCGGCAGGCGCGGGCGCGGAACTCGCCCTCGTCCACCTCGTTGGAGCTGGAGCGGGCGTTCAGCATCACTGTCCAGCACGACTCCGCGTCGCCGTACTCGCATGCGCGCCGGAAGAAGACGTCCGCCCGCGGCGCGTCGCCTGCTTCGCGCAAGGTTGCGGCGAAACGCGCGCATCCGACCGGGTCGCCCAGCGCGCAGGCGCGGCGAAAGTACTTGAACGCCTCCGGCCCGCGCTCCGGCACGTACACGACCGACGTGCGCATCGTCATCTCCCGGGTGCACCCCGAGGCCGTGACCCGGCACCGGATCACCGGATCCTCCTTCACCTCCACCGTTCCCCTCCACTCCGTGCAGCCCCGGCCGTAGCCCAGCTCGCACGCGCGCCGCAGATAAGACGCGGCCCGCTCCTCGTCGCGCACCCCGGGCTGGCGGTGCAGCCATCCCGCCACCCAGCAGCCATAGCCGCTGTTCTCGTTGCACGCCGTCACCGCGCGCAGCTGCGCCAGCGAGGGCGGCAGCACTCCGTTGCGCAGACCGTGGTAGGCAAGGTCCGCGCACGATTCGCTGTCGACGAGGTCACAGCCGCGCTGAAGCAGGCGCATCCCTCGCTCCACACGCTCGCGCCTCGCCACGTTGGAGTCGCGGTCCATCACGACCCTGACCACCGCCAGCAGTGTCCGCCCGAGCCGCGCGCAGGCGGCGCCGTCGCCCAGGCGTGGGGGCTGGCCGCGCCACAGCCCTCCCTCGCCGCTGCACGCCATCTCCAGGTAGAACGCCGCGGAATCGGCGTTCGCGCGAAAGACGGGATCGCCGGCAAGAAAGGTGGCGCCCAGCTCGGTGCACGCCGTGGGAAGCCCGCGGCGGCAGGCGTCCCGCAGCTGCGCGTGCACCGTCTCGCGCTCGGCGCGGAAGGCGGGCGTCACGCGGCGTGACGCGGGGGCGCTCGCCAGGCGCGCGGAGGTGCGCCGCGCCAGCTGCACGCACCCGCCGGGGCTTCCGCCCGCGCAGGCGCGATCCACCAGTTGCGCGGGGCGCGTGGAGTTCGCTCCCGCATCCGCCGGCCAGTCGTCCATCAGCAGCGCGGCGCGCACGCAGGCGGTGGGGCTGCCGCTCTCGCAGCCGCGCTCCAGGTGGTCCAGCGCGCTGTCCGGCTTCGCGGCCTCCGGCGCATACGCCGAGGCGAACCCCAGCGCGTTGCAGGCCGCCGCGCTCGCCCGCTCGGTGGCGTAGCAGCCGTGGGCGAACAGCACGGCCGCGCGTCCGGCGGCGGAGGCGAGCCCCGAGCGCGTCATGACCGCGGCCGTGTCCGCGGCGGTAATGCGGCCGGCGACGTAGCACGCGTCCCCCACCTCGCGCTCGCAGGCGCCCAGCAGCACCCGCAGCGCCTCGCGCACGCCGGCCTCGTCCACCACCCGCGGGCCCAGCGCCTTCTGCGCCAGCGTAAGCCCCTCGCGATAGCACGCATCCGCGGACAACCCGGCGGGACAATCGCCCGACGTGGCCATGGCCTGGGCGCCCGCGTCCGCCGTGCAGAACGCGATGGCGGCGAGCATGGAGAGAACGAGCGGCCCGCGCATCACGGCGGCCCCGCCTGAGTGGACGCGGACCGCACCTCGCGCAGGCGTCCGGCGCAGAGCGGCTGCTCGCCGAGAATGGAATCCACCGCGGCGCGCAGGCCGTTGCGGCGGTCCTCCTTGGGCATGGGCGCGCAGAGGGCGTTCACCAGCGCGTCCATCCGCGCGCTCTGCCCCTGAAGTACCCGGGCGGAATCCAGGATGACCTGCGCGCGCGCCACGGTGCGCCCCGCGGTGGAGTCCAGCGCGGCGGCCTCCGCCACGCGTCGGCGCAGGAGCCGGCCGCTCACGTCCAGGTAGTAGTCCGCCGCCTCGGCGCCCACCATGGCCTCCTGCTCGCGCAGTCCGGCGAGCGAGCGCGCAGCCTGCATCTGCTCCACCACGGTCGCCAGGCTGTCGCGCTTGACGCGCATCTCGTTCCGCTGCGCCTCCATCGTGTCGCGCTGCAGTTCCAGCGTGCGGTTGCTCCGTTCGAGTTCCGACTGCGCCCGCGCCAGCGCGGTGTAGCTCGCGGACAGCTCGTTGGCGCGCCTCATCTGCTCCTGCGCGTTCAACTGAGCCATTTCGGCGAGGCTGGCCTGGTGCCTGGCCTGCGACCAGGCCACGGCGGCCACGCCTCCGAGCACGGTGATCATCACCAGCGCGGTGACGGCGGTCGCGCGCATGCGGCGGGCGCGCTGGGCATGCTCCCGGGCCCGCCGCTCCGCCGCTTCTTCCTCCGCGCGGCGGCGGTCGCGGCTGTCGCGCACCACGTCGGTCAGCACGTCGTGCGTCAGCTCGATGCGCGGGGTGCCGAAGCGTTCCTCCTTGCGGATCAGCCGCCGCGCCACCAGGGCGTCGATGACCTCCGGCGAGATGTCCGGCAGGCGCATGGCGTCGTCCACCGCGGCGGCGTCGCGGTAGCCCGTCTCCGTGAGCAGCTCTTCCTCCACGAAGACGCGCACGCCGGGCTTCATCCCCGCGAAGCTCTCGCGGTAGAACCGGGTCAGGATCTCCGTCTGCGCGGTGTCCAGCAGCCCGATCTCGATCTTCCGCAGCCCCGCTTCCCTGCGCCTCTCGTTCAGCTCGCGGCACACCAGGCTGAGCAGCGCCGGCTCCACCTCCACCTCCGCCAGGTCGATGGACGGCTGCCGCTCCGGCGGAATCTTCGCCAGGAAGCAGACGATGGCGCGCGCCACGGTGCGGTCCACCAGCTCGCCGCCGGTGCGGACGATGGCGTCCACCGCCGTGTCGCCGCGCATCCGCAGCAGCCGCAGGTAGTTCTGAAAGGTGGACCGCGTGTGGTCCCGCAGCCGCCCCAGCTCGGGGAGAAAGTCCTCCCGCATGCTGATGACGATCTTGCACCCGGCCCGCGAGAACGCGTACCCGGCGGCGGCGTCGGGATCGGCGTCCAGGCGGCGGACCAGCGCGTCCGGCGGGCGGTTGTCGATCAGGTCGCCCAGTTCCGCCATGAAGCGCCGCGACCGGGCCTGCCTCGCCGGCGTGGTCATCCCCAGCGTGAAGATCTCCTCGAACTGGTCGATGACCAGCACCGGCGTCACGGGATAGTTCCTGGCGTCCCAGAAGCCGCCGTCCGCGCGGTGCAGCAGCTCCCACGCGCTCTCCCCCTCGCGCGGCGCCGGCGCCTCCACGCGGCGCTCCGCGCACTCGGCCAGGAGCGCGCGGCGCAGCTGATCGTCGTGCGGGGGGCTGGTCTCCGCGTGGTCCAGGCGCACGTAGACGGGAAGAAAGTGCTCGTGCCGCAGCACGGGAAAGAGCCCCGCCCTCAGGAGCGAGCTCTTGCCCAGGCCGGAGAGCCCGTACAGCAGCGTCAGCGTCTCGCGGCCGATCCGGCGCAGCAGGTCGTCGCGCTCCGCGTCGCGGCCGTTGAAGAACCGCTCCGCCGCCTCGGGAAAGGAGACCAGCCCCGGCCACGGGTTGTCGCGGTCGATGACGGGCGCCTCCTCCGTCGCGGAGACCGGATGCTCGGCAGGCACGGCCCCGGCACTCATGGCTGCACCCGCGACGCCCTGCGCACCCTGCGCACCTGCGCCGCCACCTGCGTGAGGAACTCCGGCGTGGCCTCGCCGCCGGGGAGCGTGGTCGCGTGGCAGGCCCAGAACGCCTCGGGCACGTTCTGGTGGTTCACCGGCAGGTCGTCCACGATCACGGGAACGATGAACGGCACCCCGTCGGCCATCAGGTCCGTGCGCCGCACCGCCTGCTTCCACTCGCCGCGAAAGTATCCCTCCAGCCGCCCGGCCGCGTTCCGCGAAAGGATGGGGACGAAGAGCGAGCACTTGCTGATGCTGCGGCGGATCTGCAGGTCGTAGTCGTCGCCCGCCACCAGGTCGTCGCGGTCCAGCCACACGTCCGTCACCTGCTCCAGCCCCGTGCGCAGCCGCTCCGCCGCCGCGCGGTCCTCGCTGGCGTAGCTGATGAGCACCGCGCCCCTGGGCATCTCCTCCCCCGGCCGCGGCGTGGCGATGGCCGGCACCGCGACGGCGGGCGCGGCGGGGGCGCCGTACTTGGCCTCCCATCGCTCCGCCAGCAGGTCCACGAAGTCCGTGGCGGTGCCGGGGAAAACGCGCGTGCTGTAGCTGAAGTTGTCCAGGAACAGCGCCAGCGTGCGGTCGCCCGGCGAGCGGCTGTCGGCCAGCAGCTCCGTGGCCGCGCGGCGCGAGGAAAGCTGCGCGCGCTTGGCCATGCGGATGAAGAAGCGCGCCAGCCAGTCGGGAAAGCTGCATCCCAGGATGAGCAGGTGCTTGTTGGTCAGCTCGTCGAACAGGTGCATGTGCGGCGCGTCCGCCTGCAGCTTGTAGACGAACTCCAGCGTATCCTCCTCCGTCGCCACGTAGTTGGGCGCGCTGGTCGCCTTGCCCAGCAGGTGAAAGACGATGGGGTCCGTCCCCCCGTCCCACCCCGGCTCCAGGTCGCCGCCGCGCGTGCGCGTTCCGGCGTAGACGATCTGCTGCGTCCGCTGCGCCCCGCCGAAGCGCGCCTCGTTGACGGCCTGCACCAGCAGCGAGTCGAAGGTGGTGGTGATGAAGAGGCGGAACTCGCGGATGCGGGCCAGCCGGGCCAGAGCCGGCGGCGTGGCGAAGGACCGTTCGTTGAGGATGGACGCAATGCGGGGGTAGATGTTCTCGATGGGCCGCCCGTCCTGCGAGTACGCGCTCACCACGTCCTGCAGCGTGTACCTTTCCGGCAGCCGCTCCGCGAGGCGAAAGTGCTCCGCCAGCCGCCGCGCGATGTAGTCGTACAGCGGCACCTGGCGGCCGGCGCCGTCGTCCACCGTCACCAGTTCCGGGCCGATGATGGGGATGACCATCCCGTCGCGGATGAACATCAGCAGGTCGTCCAGGTAGTCCGCCGGGTTGGCGTCTACCCGGCGAAAGACCGGCTTGAAGTCCTGGAACGACTCGAGAGTCTGCGACATGCCACCGGCTGGTTCAGGAAGGATGGAGCGGCCGGCGAGGGGGCGCGGATGGGGATCGGGGAGGGCGCCGAAGCTCGCCGGGGGTACCGCATGGCGAAACGGTGAGAGGGCGGCCGGATCGCGCGTGCGAGGACCGCCATCCCGACGCTAAGCGTGGAAACACCCGGTGTCAATCAAAATCCGCCGATTCGCATTCGCCTTCTTCGATTGCCCAGGCGGAGACACGTGACGATTGGAGGGCCGCGGCGAGGCTTTTTCCCGTCCGCGAACGACTTTGGCCTCACGCGGAGTCAACGGAGCAAACGGAGTTTTTTCGTGCCGTTGCCTCCGTTGATCGCGTGAAGCCCCACTTTGCCTGAATCGTTGACGCGCGGAGACGCTGACAGCGCGGTAGAAGCACTTCCGTTGACTCCGTTGACTCGGTTGACTCCGTGTGAGGCCAATGCGGTTCCGGCGATCAGCCGGTGTTGCGGAGGCCCTGGGCAATGCCGCTGAGGGTGGTCGCGAGGGCGCTGTCCAGGCGCGCGGCCGCATCCTCGTCCGCCACCGCGTGCTCCCGCTTGCGGCGCAGCAGGACGATCTGCAGCAGCGAGAGCGGGTCCACGTACGGGTTGCGCAGCGCGATGGCGGCCTGCAGCACCGGTGCGTCCTCCAGCAGGTGCTCCGCCTGGCGGATGCGCAGCACGGTGTCCACCGTGCGCCGGAACTCCTCCTCCAGCCGCTCGAAGAGGCGCATGTCGCCGCCCAGCCGCTCCACGTAGGCGCGCGCGATGGTGAGGTCCGCCTTGGCGCACACCATCTCGATCTTGCCGACCAGGTCGTCGAAGAACGGCCAGGTGCGCGCCATCCGCCGCAGCAGGTCCAGGCCGCCGGGCGCGTCCGCCGCCTCCGCCAGCGCCGTCCCCGCGCCCAGCCAGGCGGGAAGCATCAGCCGGTTCTGCGTCCACCCGAACTGCCAGGGGATGGCGCGGATGCCCGTGATCCCCGCACCCGCGCCCGGGCGGTACGCCGGCCGCGAGCCGAAACGCGCGTCCGCCAGCTCCTCCACCGGCGTGGCCGCGCGGAAGAGGGCGAACACCTCGTCCCCCTCGTGCACCAGCTCGCGGTACACGCGCAGCGACCGCTCCGACAGCCGCTCCATCACGTCGCGGAACGCCTCCTGTTCCCCCGGCCGCGCGTCCTCCCGCCAGTCCGTGAACTCGTGCAGCAGCGTGCCGCCCAGCGTGACCTCCAGCGTGCGCTCCGCGATCTCCCGCAGCCCGAACTGCTGCGAGATGATCTCCCCCTGCTCCGTGATCTTGATCCGCCCGTCCACCGTGCCCGGCGGAAGCGCCGCCAGCGCGCGGTGCACGGGCGAGCCGCCGCCGCGCCCCACGCTGCCGCCGCGGCCGTGAAAGAGCGTCAGCCGCACGCCGCTCTGGCGAAAGAGACCGGAGAGGGCCTCCTGCGCGCGGTGCAGCCCCCAGGCGCTGGCCAGGATCCCCGCGTCCTTGCCGGAATCCGAGTAGCCGATCATCACCTCCTGGCCGTTGCCGCGCGCCCGCAGCTGGCGCTGGTAGACGGGGTCGTCCAGCAGCGAGCCCATCACCCGCGGCGCGTGCTCCAGGTCGTCCAGCGTCTCGAAGAGGGGAACGACGTCGATGCGCGACACCGGCGGGTCCGCCGCCAGGTCCACCAGCCCCGCCTCGCGCGCCAGCAGCAGCACGCGCAGCAGGTCCTCCGCCGACGTGGTCATCGACACGATGTACGTGGCCGCGGCCGCGGGCCCCGCCTCGTCCTGCACCGTGCGCACGGCGCCGAAGGTGTCCAGCACGCGCCGCGTCCCTTCCTCCACCGGCACGTGCGGGCCCACCAGCGGGCGCCGCGCGGTCAGCTCGCGCCGCAGCGCCTCGCCGTCCAGCTCCGCGAGCCCCACCTGCGACGCCACGTTCGCCAGCGCCGCCGTGTGGCTGGACGCGTGGTCGCGCACGTCCATCATGAAGCCGTGAAAGCCGTGCGCCCGCAGGCCCACGAGCAGCGGGTCCAGCGCCGTGCGGCACACCTGCCCCGCGCCCGCCGCCCCCAGGCACTCGCGCACCAGGAGCAGGTCGCGTTCGAACGCCGCCGCCTCCGCGTACGCCGCGGGCTCGTGCGCGGGGCGCCCCGCGTCGCGCGAGGCGACGCGCCGGCGCGTGGCCTCCAGCCGCGCGGACATGAAGCTGAGCTTGAGCCGCACCGGCTCGTCGGCGTTGCGGCGGCGGTTGGCCTCCCACACCTCCGGCAGCACCGCGCGGTCCGCGTCCAGCGACTCGCGCAGCGCCGGCCCCGGCTCCGCCACCTGCGCGGAGAGGGAAAGCTGCTCCACCAGCACCTCCACCTCGCGGCGGTAGCGGCCCAGGATCGCGTGGCTGGCCCGCCGCGCCGCCGCGACCGTGACCTCCGGCGTCACGTTCGGATTCCCGTCGCGGTCCCCGCCGATCCAGTTGCCGATGCGCAGCGGCGTCACCAGCCGCAGCGACTCGTCCGCCTGCACGCCGAACTCGTCCTCGAACGCCCGGATCA
>DATABT010000292.1:0-4264 GCA_036259455.1 Longimicrobium sp.
CGGCCCCGGGGGACCGCCGCCCCTCCAACCGCCTTCGTCCCGCCGCGGGATGCGCCGGGCGTCACCGGTCCTCCACGCGGAAGACGAGCCGTTCCGAAGCCGCGCCCATCTCGTCCAGCAGGCGCTGCGACTCCTCCGCGGCCACCTCGCCGCCGCGGTCCAGGCGCGCCTCGAGGTCATGGGCCTGCTTCCACGCGTGCGCAGCGACGGAGCGAATCCCTTCGCTATCCGGCCCGGATCGCCGTAAGACGCTACGCGGTCAGACCGCGGCGTAGCCGGCGGGTGCGCCGGTGCGCTCCGCGGCCGCGAAGAAGGCGTTGGACCAGGAGTGCACGTCCCACGTCAGCACGCGCTCGCGCAGCATGAGCATCCGCCCCACGCGCTCCCCCTCGCCCATCTCCATCGCTTCCTCCAGGGCGCGGTCCATGTCGTCCGGGCAGTAGGGGTTGGTCAGCACCACCCCGTTCAGCTCCGCGGCCGCCCCCGCGAACTCCGACAGGATCACGATGCCGGCCCCGCCCTGCGTGCTGGCGACGTACTCCTTGGCCACCAGGTTCAGCCCGTCGCGAAGCGGGGTGACCCACGCGATGTCGGCGGCAAGGTAGAACGACACCAGCTCCGGCCGGTCCAGCGAGCCGTACATGTGAATCACCGGCTGCCAGGCGAGGCTCCCGAACCGGCCGTTGATGCGCCCCACCGCCTCCTCCACCAGGCGCCGCATCGCCTGGAACTCCTCCATCCCCGTGCGCGTGGGCACCGCCACCTGGACGAACGACACGCGGCCGTGCTGCTCGGGGTGCCGGTCCAGGTACCGTTCGAAGCACTCCAGCCGCTCCAGCACCCCCTTCACGTAATCCAGCCGCTCGGCCGCGAGGATCACGGTCTCGGCACCGGTGCGCCGCCGCACCTCCGCCGCGGCTTCGCGCGTTTCGGCCGACTGCGCCTGCTGCGTGAAGTAGTCCACGTCCACGCCCACCGGAAACACGCCCAGGGCGACGTCGCGGTCCCCGTAGTGAAGCGAGATCGGGTAGCGCGGCACGGCCACGGCGGGACCGTGGGCGATGAGGTCGGTGCGGGTGATGGCGGTGACCCGGGCGTCCATGAACCGCTCCGCCGTGTCCGCGAAGTTCTGCGCGTACGAGGGGATGTGGAACCCGATGAGGTCCAGGTGCAGCAGGCCGTCCAGCAGCGGCTCCCGCCACGGGAGCACGGCGAACACGTCCGGCGGCGGGAACGTGGTGTGGAGGAAGAGCGCGAGCCGCAGGTCCGGGCGCCGCTGCTTGATGAGCTTGGGCGCCAGCATCAGGTGAAAGTCGTTGATCCACACCAGGGCTCCCGGGGCGGCCTCCTCGCAGGCGGCGTCGGCGAACGCCTCGTTCACCTGCCGGTACGCCTCCCAGGCGTCGGCGGTGAAGCGGGCGCGGTCCAGCAGCGAGAACAGCACCGGCCACAGGGCGGTGGAGGTGAAGTCGTAGTAGAAGCGCCTCGCCTCGTCCGGCGTGAGCGGAATCCGGCGCACCGTGTAGCTCTCCGGGTGGCCGTCCGCCGGAACGCGGACGCGCTCCCGGAAGGGCTCGCCCGGCTCCCGCTCGCGCCAGGCGATCCAGGTTCCGCGGCGGTGGCGCATCACCGAATCGAGCGTGGTGAACACGCCGTTGGTCTTGCGGCGCAGCGCCGCCTCGCCGTCGGCCCCCTCGGTCTCCTCGTACGGCTCGCGGTGCGAGAGCACGAGAAAGTCACTCGTCGTCCGTCCCTGGTCCATCGATTCTCCCCGTCAGGTATCCGTGGTGGCGCAGGCCCTCCAGCACGCCGGCCGCGCCCTCGCCGCGGGCAGGGTACACGTGGTCCATGGGGGCCACGCGCGCCCGCAGCGCCGGTTCGCAGTTGCCCACGACGATGCCGCGCAGCCCCGTCTCGAAGAGCGCCAGGTCGTTCAGCGAGTCGCCGGCCACCACGCACGCGCCTTCGCCGCCGCCCATCCAGCGCAGCACGCGCCGCAGGGTGGTGCCCTTGTTCACGCCGCGCGGCAGCACGTCCAGAAAGACGTTCGCGGAAAGGACCACGTCCACCCCCAGCCCCTCCAGCGCGGCGCACGCGCACCGACTCGACCCAGTACGACACCCGCCGGGGCGCCTCCACCGCCTGCGGCACCAGGTCGGCCACCCCGGCCAGGCGCGCCCGCACGGCGGCGGATCCCGGCCATACGGCGTCCAGCTCCGCCTCGATGGCTGCGACCCGCTCCGGCCCCATCCCCAACAGCACCGAGGTGCCCACGTCGGCGATCAGCACCTCGGGGGCGGGAAGCGAGGCCCGCGCCACCACCTCGGCCGCCCCGCCCGGCGTGCGGCCGGTGACGTAGACCAGGCGGGCGCCCGCCCGGCGCAGGCGCGCCGCCAGCTCGGCGCGCGCCGCCGCGGTCCCCCCCGCCAGGGTCCCGTCCAGGTCCGTCGCCAGCACCAGCTCCTCGGGCGGCATCCGTGCTCCCCGCTCAGTCGTGAGACACGTTTTCCCGGCGCACGTCCAGGCTGCCGGGCGCGCGCGCCAGGTCCTCCCGCGGCGACTCGAAGATGGCGGGGACCGGCTGCGGCGCACCCCCCTGGATGCGCGACTGGTCCGCCAGGAACGCCAGCACGTGGCTGGCGATGGAGCTGTGCAGCGAGCTCATGACCTCCCCGTGCGTGCCGTGCAGCAGGTGGTCGCGCAGCGTGTGCAGCAGGGCCAGGTCGCCCCCCCCATGGTGGTCGTCCGAGGGCGGAATCGCAACCTCCAGCGGCCGGACCACGTCCTTTTCGCCACTCAGCGGGAGAATGGTGAGCCGCCCCTGGTGCAGGTCGCCGACCACTTCGGCGTCGTCCATGAGCACGGTGATGCGCCGGGTGTTGTCGGCGCTGAGCGCGTACAGGCCGAAGGTGGCGTGGATGCCGGACTCGAACTGCACGGTCACCGTCTGGTTGTCGCACACGTCGTTGTCGCTCTTCCACACGCAGCGTCCGTACGGGCCCGTCTCCAGCGCCCGGCGGCGTGCCTCCAGCCCGTCCGGCCCCCGGGCGATGACGTCGTACGGCCAGCCGCCGCGCTCGTGCAGGTAGAACCGGGTGGCGCTGTAGCGGCAGGTGTCGCGAAGGGGGCACACCACGCACCGGTCCGCGGCCTCCGGCGGCGCGTTCTTCTCCGTGAAGTACTCCAGCGTGCCGAACGAGCTGACGAACGCCGGCCGGTCGCGGTCCATCAGCCAGGCGATGATGTCCAGGTCGTGCGAGCACTTGGTGAGCACCACCGGCCCGCTCTCCTCCCGGCGGCGCCAGCTTCCGCGGACGTAGCTGTGCGCGAAGTGCCAGTGCCCGATGTTCTCCGTGAGCCGGATGTTGCGCACCAGCCCGTACCGCCGCGACGAGACGATCTCCTTCAGCGCGCGAAAGAACGGCGAGTAGCGCAGCACGTGCGCGACGAAGATGCGGTTGCCGTGGGTGGCCTGCAGGTCCAGCAGGGAGAGGCAGTCGGGGAGCGAGGTGGCGATCGGCTTCTCCAGCAGCACGTCGTACCCGGCCGCGGAGAGCCGCGCGCAGATGTCGTAGTGGGTCACGTCGGGCGTGCAGATGAAGGCCACGTCGCCCGGTGCCTGCGCCTCCAGAAAGCGGTCCACCGTCTCGAAGACCGCGCCGTCGGGGAGGGCGTGGCGCCTGCGGAACGCCTCGCGCCTCGCCTCGTCCGGCTCCACCACGCCGGCCACGCGCCACCCCGTGTCGCGCGTGGCGATCAGCTCCGCGAACACCCGGTTGCCGCGCGCGCCGGCGCCGATGATCACCGCGCCCAGCGTGTCGCCGGGCGCCCGGGTGTGCTCGTCTTCCTTACTCTCCGTCATCCGTTGTCGCTCCCTGGTCTGTGCGGTGGGACGCCGCGGACGCCCGCCGCATGGCCGGTGCCGCCGCGAACACGGACCGAATTGGTGCGGAAGAACTTCTGATGACGAACCGCGGACGGCGACTTGGCGCGGCGGGCGCGGGAATGTGGAGCACTGCCGCTTCCGGGTCCGCGTACCCCGGTGATGATCGCCGGCCGCCCACACGGCCAGGCTCCGGATTGGAGAACGACGTTGCTCACGCCGCGGTGCAACCCCGTTCGACCACGTTGTCCAAGCCCCCGCGGGCCGGGACGGGCATTGGGTTTTCGGCCTCTTCCCGGCGTCTGGCGAAGCGTGCCGGGTGAGGAAACGTCGGGCCGAACGGGGCGGCCCGCGTCACGCCCGCGAATGCGAGACGCGGGG
>DATABT010000293.1:0-12148 GCA_036259455.1 Longimicrobium sp.
GTCAGCCGTGAACGGAACACGCTCTGGCGCCCCTCCCGGCGGCGCGCAGGCGGAGGGCGGATTGCACGCGTGCCAGCGCGTCCGCGTCCGTGCTCACGTTGACGGCCAGGTGCGATTCGGCGAGGCCGTGCGCGCGCAGAAAGCGCCGCTCGCGCTCGCCGAAGCCGTACTCGTCCTCCAGCCAGACGAACGGCCGTCCCAGCACCAGGTGCTCCATCCACGCGATTCCGTCGAGCTTGCACTGGCTGGCCGACCAGTCCAGGCCACGGATTCCCTCCAGCAGGTCCAGCGGCAGACGCAGCATGCGCGCAAGGGCGCGGAGCAGGTCCGGCGCCATGCGGCCGTCCGGGCACCAGGTGGTGAGCCACCGTACCTCGAAGTGCTCCAGCGCCCAGCCCAGCAGTTCGCCCCCGCCGCGCGCACCCCGCGGGCTGGCATTCCGTCCGTGGGGCCAGGCGATGATCGTGTCGTCCAGGTCCAGGTACAGCACGGTGCGCATGCGCGCGGCCTCCGTTCGTGGTGAGTACGAACGGAGGCCGGTGCGATCCCCATGCCGCTGGGGGCGCGCTTCAGCCCGGACGGTCCAGAGTCTCCACCTCGCGCGCCAGCGCCGCGGCTACGTCCGCCGCGTGTACCCCGTGGCCGACGAGCGCGGAGTGAAAGCCCATGTTGGCCAGGTGGACGGCCCGGTAGTAGCCCAGCCCGAAGGGGTCGGGCTCGCCGCGGTACCCGCGCATGAGCGTACGGAACCAGCCCCGCGGCAGCGGCGCCGTGAACAGCGTGCCGTGGTGCACCTGCGCGATGGCCAGGTCGCTCTCCGGCGGTCCCCCCGCCGCGCCTTCCAGGTCCAGCAGGCCCACGCAGCGCACCGTGCCGTCGGATTCGTCGCAGAGCACGTTGCCCAGGTGCACGTCCCCGTGCAGCAGCACCGCCGGCGCGCCCGCCAGCCGCTCCTCCAGCTCCCGCGCGCGCCCGATCAGCCGCTCCAGGTGCGGAGCCGCCGCCGGCCAGACGCCCTGCACGGCCGGTAGCAGCCGGCTCCCCAGGTCCGCCTCCAGGTGCGCGGCGAGGGAGCCGGCCCCGTCGTCCGTTCCCAGCGGTCCGTGCCGGCCGGCGGGAACGGCGTGCACCCGGCGCAGCAGGCGGCCCAGGCTGCGCAGGGCCTGCCGCCGCCGCGCCGCGGACAGCGCGGGCCACCGCTCCTGCAGCGTGGGATGCTCGATGCGCCAGTAGGCCTCCACCGGCCGCAGGTCCGCTCCGTCGGGGACGTCGATGGGCTGCGGCACGCGCACGCCCACCGTGCGCAGCAGGTTCGCCGCCATCCGCGAGGCGCGCAGGCGGGCGGCGGACCACGGATACCGGCCCCGCTTCACCATCAGCACGCGGCCGTCGGGAACGCTCACTTCCGCGACGTCGTTGCTGTGCGCGTCCAGAAAGCGGACCCGCACGTGCCGCTGCTGGATGCCGGGCGCGGCCACCGGCAGCAGCGCGCGGACCAGGCTTTCGGGAATGGGCGTGGCATCCGGCTGGGAGAGGATCTCGGGCACGGCAGTTTCCGGTTGATCGGTGGACGGAAGGCGGGCTCCCGGCCCCCGCGAGAGGGCCGCGTCCGACCCGATACCCCCCCGTCGCGCCAACGTGGCGGCGACACTCAGGCCGGCTCGGCACCTCCGGCCGAGCCTGCCTCCACGGGCCTCGCCGGGGGATCGTCGACACCTGCTGCCTCGGCAGCATCAGGACGAAGGCCAGCAGGCGCAGCCCGTACAGCAACACGAGGTCACCGGTCGCGTGCTCCTGCGGCACCAGCAAAAACCGCTGCAGGGCAAGGAGCCAGAACGCCGCCGCGAAGATGCCGAACAGCCGGTCCCGCGGCTCGTGCCAGAAGCGCAGAAAGAACAGGCCCGCGATCAGCGCCGTGACGATTCCTTCGCCGGCTCCGGTATCACGACCACACGGCCGGCACGGGAATACATACTCCGGGTCCTCCTGGCCTACACCCGCCGTGCCTCCACGTTGAAGCGCACCAGCAGCTCCGTGAGCGTCCGCGCGCTGGAGGGGGAGATGAAGGGCGAAAGGGGCACCAGCGGGCGGAGCTCCGTTCCGTCCAGCCGCTCGTGGGCGGCGCGGGTCAGCAGCACGGGATCCGCGGGGTCCAGCGCGGCCACCGCCGCGTGGTCGTCCGCCAGCACCACGCGCAGGCGCGGCGCGTACAGGCCGCCGCGCATGGCGCGCACCCGCTCGCCAAAGCGCTCGTCCGTGCAGACGACGGTCAGGTCCCCCCGCCGCAGGCGCTCCTCCACCACGCGAACGTGCTCCGGGTTCAACCCGGCCACCAGCAGCGGCTTGCCCAGGGCTTCGGCCGTCCGCCGCGCCTCCGCCGCGTGATAGGCCGTGGTGACCAGCACGTCGGTGTCGTGCAGGGGATGCGGCGCGTCCCGGCGCGCGGCGCCGTCGCCCGCCAGCTCGGCGGGGCGCACGGGACGCGCCTCCATGCCGAAGTGGTTCGCCACGTCGGCGCACAGGGCCGTGAGCGTGTCGCCGTCGGATTCCACGCACGCCGCGCGCAGGTGCACGCCCGCCGTCCACCGGCGCACCAGGTCGGGCACGTGCGGCACCTTGATCTGGTGCTCCCACGCGCCCGCCAGCACGTCCACCAACCACAGAGCCGTCTCGCCCAGCAGCCCCTGCCCGGTCGTGTCCTGCTGCGCCACGTACATCCCCGACCGGCCGCGCTTCTCCACCAGCCCCTCGGCCGCCAGCGCCTCGTACGCGTGCACGGCGGCGTACGTGGTCACGCCGAAGCGCCGGGACACGTCGCGAATGCTGGGCAGGCGGTCGCCCGGCTCGATGTGGCCCAGGTGAACGGCGTTGGCGACCTGCTCGCGCAGCCGGTGCACCAGCTCGCCTTCGCCGTCCGGCGTCCCGGCGCCGTGGCGCCCCACGCCCTCGCTGAAGCGGGCCTGGCGCTCCGCCGCGGCCTGCTCGCGCGCGGCGTCGTTCCGGTCGCGCTCGGCGGCGGGTTCCGGGCGGGGCTCGCGCGCGGGGAGCAGCACCACGGCGTCGTACGCCTCCTCCGCGCCGGCCTCGCTCGTGGCGCCCGCGGCCGGGAGCGTGAACCAGAAGGTGCTGCCGCGGGGGCTGGTGTCGACGCCGATGCGCCCGCCGTGCGCCTCCACGATGCCGCGGGCGATGGCGAGCCCGAGCCCCGGGCCCAGACGTCCGCCGCGGTCCGGCTTCCAGAAGCGCCGGAACAGGTGCGGCAGTTCCTCGCGCGGGATCCCCGGCCCCATGTCGGAGACCTGGAACACGACCTCGGCGCCCGTTTCCGCCGCCTCCACGCGCACCACACCGCCGTCCGGGCTGGCCTGGATGGCGTTGCCCACCACGTTGCCGAGCACCTGGATCACCCGCTGCCGGTCCGCCATGAGCGCGCTGGCGCGGTCGGATACCCGTACGTCCAGCCGCACGCGCTCGCGCGCCGCGAGGGGACGGAGGATCTGCATGGCCTCGTCCACGATGCCGCCCAGGGCCTCCCGCGCGGGACGCACCGAAAAGTGCCCCGCCTCGATGCGCGTGACGTCCAGCAGGTCCTGCACGAGCCGCGACATCTGCCGCGACACGTGCAGCACGGACTCCAGCTGCCGCCGCTCCCGGTCGCGCCACGCCTCGGGGGGCAGCCACTGCAGCAGCGTGTCCACCAGCACGGTGATGGCCTGCAGGGGGCTGCGCAGCTCGTGCGAGACGACCGCCAGGATCTCCTCCCGCGCCCGCGTGGACTGCTGTGCCTCGCGGTACAGGCGCGAGTTGTCCAGCAGGAGCGCCGCGCGGCCGGCCATCTCCCGCGCCAGCGACAGGTCGTCGTCGCCGTACTGGCGGCCGGACCCGGCAGAGGCCAGGGTGAGCACGCCCAGGTTCCTGCCGTGGGCCTGCAGGGGAACGCTCAGGAGCGACCGCACGCCCAGGCCGCGGACCTCGTCCGCCGGCGCGCCCCGTGCCAGCAGGCCGAGGGCTTCGTCGGTCATCACCGGCGCCAGCACCGCGTCGCCGCCCACGACCCGCGCCAGCGGACCGTCGTCCAGCGGCGCGTCGGGCACGCGCAGCAGCTCCTCCCGCCGCGGATCCACGTGCACGGCCTTGGCCCGGGTCACGGTGCCGTCGTCGCGCAGCAGGTCGATCACGCACACGTCGCCCAGCGCGGGAACGGCCAGCCGCGCCAGGCTCTCCAGCCGGTCCTCGTACTCGAACAGCCCGCCCAGCACCCGGCCCGCCGTCTCCAGAAAGCGCAGCCGCTCTTCGGCCCGCCGCCGTTCGGTGATGTCGTCCAGGATGATGATGCTGCCGTAGACCTCGCCCGCGGGGTTGGTGAGCGGCGCGGTGGAAAAGCTCACGTCGATGGCGGACCCGTCCCTGCGCACCCGCCGCACCTCCACCCCGATGAGCCGCTCCCCCGCGAGCGCCCGCTCCCGCAGCCGCAGGTACCTCTCGCGCTCGGACTCCGGGACGATGGGGCTGGGCCTGCGCAGCACCTCCTCCTGCGTCCAGCCGAACATGCGCTCGGCCGCGGGGCTCCACAGCTCGATGCGCCCCTCGCGGTCGATGGCCAGGATGGGGAGCGGGGAGGCTTCGACGACGGCCGCGAATCCGTCCGCGATCTCGCGCAGGTGCTCGTGCGCGGGTTCCTGCCGGTGCCCGGACTCGCGCGCGGAGGCGTGGTCCCCGGTCCGCAGCGGCGCGGCGGCGAGCTCCGCCAGGTCCTGGAGCGCGGCCTGGTCCGGGGGCCCCCATGCGCGCCCCCGCAGGTCCGCGACGCACAGCGCCCCGGCCCCGCCGGTGCCGTCCCGCAGGGGAACGCCGGCGAACGCACCACGGGCCCCTTCCCGCTCCGCACCCACGGGGGTGCGGGAGAGATCGTCCAGCCACAGCGGCTCGCCGGTGCCCGCCACCTGGCGCGCCAGGTCCCGCACGGTCCGCGGCAGGCCCGCCGGCCAGTCGTCGTCCACGCCCGCCGGATACGCGCGGACCCTTTGCTCCCCCGCCCCCGGAGCGACCATCACCACCAGGGGCACGTCAAGCAGGCGCAGCGCCAGCCGCGCCGCGCGGGACCACGACGCGTCCAGCGGGTCTTCATCCGCGGCGTGTCCGCGTGCTTCCATCGGCGCAACCGGGCTCGTTTTCATGGGGCCGCCTCACACCTCCGGGCTCGAATGGTCGTGGAACCATCCGCAAGAGTGGGGCTGCGGGGCTTCGAACGCCACCGCCACAAGAGACAGATTTGTTCGATACGCCATATCTGTTTGCGGAATGTCGCCGCCGCCGCTTGACAAGCGTTGCCGATTAGCGCCAAGGTGTGGAGGGCGGGCTGCAGGGTGCCTGCGCGCGCGTGTCGGCCCGTGAGCCTGCCGGACACGGCGGGCGCCCGGCGGGGACGCCGCGCGCCCGCCGGAGCCGTTCTTTGTACCAGATACCAGAACCTTGCGCCGCCTGCCGGGTAAGGCGACGGCGGAGAAGTCCGGGGACCCGCACCGGGACTGCCGCGCCCTCGCCCGGTCCCAGCCGCCTCGCGGGCCGACGCCCGGCTCCGTTCATCCTTACCCGCGCGATCGATGCAGCTTTACACGAAGATCTTTCTCGGCCTGCTCCTGGGGGTGGCGGCGGGTGTGGCCGCGAGCGCCACGGGAGCGGCCGATTCGTCGTGGTGGGCGGCCGGCGTCCTTCCGTTCCTGGACTTCGTGGGCCGTCTGTTCATCCGGCTCATCACCATGATCGTGGTCCCGCTGGTGGTGGCGTCGCTGCTCACCGGCGTGGTGGCGCTGGGAGACGTGCGGCGGCTGGGGCGCATCGGCGGAAAGACGCTGGCCTACTACCTCTGCACCACGGCCGTCGCGATCACCATCGGCCTTACGCTGGCCACGCTGGTAAAGCCGGGGAGCCGCATCTCGCCGGCGTCGCGCGACGCGCTGGCGGCGGAGTTCGCGGCGGACGCCGCCGGGCGGGTGCAGGCGGCGGCGGAGAAGCCCGGCACGCTGGAGGTGCTGCTGGGAATGGTCCCCGACAACCCGCTGCGCGCGGCCAGCGAGGGAAACCTGCTGCCGCTCATCGTCTTCGTCCTCCTCTTCGGCGCGGCGCTGTCGCTGGTGGCCGCGGAGCGGCGCGACGCGGTGCTGCGCTTCTTTCAGGGGGTGAACGACGCCTGCATGATCCTGATCGACTGGATCATGAAGCTGGCGCCGTACGCGGTGTTCGCGCTGATCACCACGGTGGTGGGGCGGTTCGGGGCCGACGTGCTGCGCAGCCTGGCGGTGTACGCGGGCGTCGTGGTGCTGGGGCTGGCGCTGCACACCTTTGGCACCTACGGCACGCTCGTCGCCCTGCTGGCGCGGATGAACCCGCTGGAGTTCTTCCGCCGCATCCGCGAGGCGCAGCTGATCGCCTTCTCCACCTCGTCATCCAACGCCACCCTCCCCGTGACCATCGAGACGGCGGAGGAAGAGCTGGGCGTGCCCCGCCCGGTGGCCGCCTTCGTCCTTCCGCTGGGCGCCACCATCAACATGGACGGAACGGCGCTGTACCAGGGGGTGGCCACCGTGTTCATCGCCCAGGTCTACGGCGTGGAGCTGGGGCTCGGGGCGCTGCTCACGGTGGTGCTGACGGCCACGCTGGCGTCCATCGGCGCCGCCGGGGTGCCGAGCGCCGGGATCGTGACGCTGATCCTGGTGCTGCAGTCGGTGGGGCTCGCCGGGCAGGCGGCGGCGGGAATCGCCCTGATCCTGGGGGTGGACCGCATTCTCGACATGCTGCGCACGGCCACCAACGTGACGGGAGACCTGTCGTGCTCGGCCTTCGTGGCCCGCTCGGAGGGTGAGACGCTCACGCCGCGCCCCGTCGACCACCCCTTCCCGCTCCAGCCGGTCGCCGGAGCCGCGGACTGACGATTCCGCCCGGCCACGCGGGGTGCGGACGGCCGGACGAGCCGGATGAGGGGTGCGGCGGGCGGACGCCGGGTGGCGGGGGAGGTTACGGGTCCAGAAGGCGCTGAAGCTCGGCGTAGCGGCGCAGGAGCCCGTCGGCGGCTTCTTCCGTCTCGATCATGCGTCGGCGGAGCAGCGCGTTGAAGCGATCCACCCGTTCGGCCAGCGCGGCTTCCCGCAGCGCGGCGCTCTGGGCCCGCAGGTACCGCCGTTCGATGGCCGCGATCCGCCGCGCCGCTTTCCTTGCCGCGGCGGCGTCGCCCGCGTCGACGGCCCGCGCGCGGGCGTCCTGCAGCAGCGTGAGGCGCCCCGCGGCGGCGGCGAGCCCCGGGTCGGCGCGCAGCATCGCCTCCATCAGGTCCTCCCCCAGCGCCTGGTCCATCCGCCGCAGCTCGGGGTCGCGCAGCGCGCGCGACTCGATCCGGGCGAGCGCCGCCTCGATCCGGGCAGCCTCCGCCCGCGCGGTTTCCGTCACCGGCTCCTGTGCCTGCGCGCACCCCGCATGCAGCAGCAACACGCAGAGCAGGACCGCAAGGCGGGCGGGTACGATCATGGGGCGGCCTCCCTCCGCGCAGGAGCGGCAGCGTGCGGGGGCCGGAGCCTCGCGTGCCGCTCACGTCTTCACACATTCCTCCACTACAAACGTACAGGGATCGCGCGTTCCCGACGACGCCCGGCACCGACAGATGGCGGCGATCCGGCGACCTGTGGTGTGCCGCGCGCACGACGCCCTCATCGCACAGACGTTCGCGTGGCGGAACATCTGTCCGCTCGCGTGGCGGCCGGCGGAGCGGTGTTTGCTCCGGAACGTCCCCGCGTTTCCCCCCCGGCACCGGGCCCACTCCACGCAGTGTAGCAAACGAATGGCGACGAGAACCCTCCACGCTCCAGACGGGACCGTATGGGAGATATGGGATGTACTGCCCGGCCTGCAGCTGGAGCAGCGCCGCGGCAGCCGTATGCTGCTTCCGGACGACATGGCCGCCGGCTGGCTCTGCTTTGACGGGCCCGCCGAGAAGCGGCGGCTCTATCCCATTCCGGATCGCTGGGAGGACCTGGCCGACGAGGATCTGTGGGAGATGTGCCGCGAGGCGCGGGCGGTGCGCCCCCTGCGCAGTGCTTCCGTCTGACGCCGGGGAGTGTACCAGGGCCGAAAACGTATGCCCACACGAAGCAACGGAGCAACGGCGGAAGTGCGTCTGATTCGACACTTCTCCCTGGCTCCGTTGGTGCGTATGCGACCCGTGCTATCAGTGGATGCCGTACGAGCAGGGGGGTTGCGCGCACCCCGTAGCATGAAAGTCGCCCACGCCGCGGCTGTCATTTCGAAGGAGGCGCCCGCCTGATCGCCGCCGGTGCAGGAACCTCTGGCGCCGACTGAGAAATCTACTCGCCCGGGCAGGTGACCTGTTTTCTCGCTCCGCGCTGGCCCGGAGTTTCTCTCCGTTCAGCGAGCCGCCACCATCCAACTCGCTTCAACGAAACGCGTTGACGTCGGCCGAAGGACCTTGCCGGCACAATCGAGGGGCTGGTTCCACGTCGTGAAGCCAGCCCCCGGTCCGGAGAGAAGGTCCTTTGGTCGCGCCGCGGGCGCTTGCGCTGCTTCGGGTTCCGCGCGGGCGCTCCCTCGGGATGGCGTCTCGTGCCCAATCCTGAAGACCTCAACCCGCTCCCTGCTGATGCTGATCAGCGGGTGCCCCGGTTCTTGTCGATGATCGCCACCAGGATGAGCACGAAGGCCAGCAGGCGCAGGCCGTAGAGCCACACCTCGTCGCGCGGCGTGTGCTCCAGCAGCACCAGAAGAAAGCGCTGCACCCCCAGCAGCAGGAACGCCCCCGCGAAGATCCCGAAGAGCCGGTCCCGCGTCTCGCGCCAGAAGCGCAGAAAGAACAGGCCCGCGATGAGGTAGCCCATCACGAGCATGCCGCTCACCACCGGGCTCAGCGCGTCTCCCATACCAGTCCATAAAGCAGGATGGCCACCCCGGCCAGGGCGGGAAGCGATCGCCACAGCGACAGGTCGATGCTCGGCACGACGCGCTTGTCGACCAGCAGGATCACGTTGTTGGCGGCGAGCCCCGCAAAGCACAGCCCCGACCACAGCAGCAGCCGCGCGCGGCTGGCCACGTAGCCGCGCAGAAGCAGCACCGCGCACGCAAGGCTGGTGAGGGCGCAGAGGGCGTAGACGAGCGTTGCCATCATTCCTTCCTGAGCCTGAAGGCGTCTGAAAAGCTGCGGAGCGGATCCGCGGGACGGTTGTAGATCAGGTTGATCACGCCCACGCGGTTGGCGCGGTACGCCGCGGCAAGCTCATCCACCTGGCCGCGCAGCAAGGCGGTCGCGGGCGCGAAGCGGTACGCCGGGTTCGCTCCCCCGCTCGAGGACAGCAGGTGCATCTCCACCAGCTGCTCCAGCCGCCGGGTCGCCCCGGCCGGAACCGTGTAGATGGTCCGCGCCACCTCCTCGGGCGTCCACTGCCGCTCGCCGCCGGAGTGCACCAGCAGCAGCGTCTCCAGCAGCTCGGCCGACTCGATGTTCTGCGCCACGAACTCGCGTACGCTCTCCGAGATCTCTCCCTGGCTCATCCGGTCCCGTTGTTCATCGTATCGATGGCGCACGGCCAGCCCGGCGGGCTCCCCGTACGACGGCCGCGTTTCCGGAACGAACGTGTGATGTCCCGACCCCCGCCTCCGGGTGAGCGGACGGGCACGGCTCCCGCGGACCCTGCGCGTTCCAGGCCACGGGGAACGCCGGACCCGTCCGCACGCGAACGCATTACCGCAGTTCCGCGCGCCGTGCAAGGTACTCGCGTGTCTCGCGCGCCACCACCGGCGCCAGGATCAGCAGCCCCACCAGGTTGGGGAACGCCATCATCCCGTTCATCACGTCGGCGAAGTTCCACACCAGCTGAAAGCCCTGCTGCGCGGACAGGGTGAGCACCCACGCGCCGACGAACGACGCCGCCACGAACACGATGCGGTAGGGAACCACCGCGCGCGAGCCCATCAGGTACTCGATGGCCTTTTCGCCGTAGTAGCTCCACCCCAGGATGGTGGAGAAGGCGAAGAGCGCCAGCCCCACGGCCACGATGCCGCCGCCCCAGTTCCCCGGCAGCCCGGTGCTGAACGCCCGCGCCGTCAGCGGCGCGCCCGTGAACGCGGCGCCGGTGGCCGGGTCCACCTGCATCCACGCGCCCGTGGCGATGATGGCGAACCCGGTGAGCGAGCACACCACGATGGTGTCGATGAAGGTCTGCGTCATCGAAACCAGCGCCTGGGTGACCGGGTGCTCCGTCTGCGCCGCGGCCGCCGCGATTCCGCCGGTGCCCAGGCCCGACTCGTTGCTGAACACGCCGCGGGCCACGCCCATGCGCACGGCCATCATCAGGCCGGCGCCGGCAAAGCCGCCGATGGCCGCCGACGGCCGGAACGCGTCGCGCAGCACGAAGACGAAGATGTCGTCGATGCCGCGCCAGTTGATGGCCAGCACCACCAGCGCACCGGCCATGTAGAACGCGATCATCACCGGGACGAAGAACCCGGTGAAGCGGCCGATGGACTGGATGCCGCCCAGGATCACCGCCCCCGCCAGCACCGCGATCACCACCCCGGTCACTACCGGGCTTATGCCGAAGGAGCTGCGCAGCGCATCGGCGACCGAGTTGCTCTGCACCATGTTGCCGATGCCGAACGCCGCGATGGCCGCGAAGAGCGCGAACAGCCACCCCAGCACGTTCCCGAAGGTGCCCTTCACCCCGCGGGACAGGTAGTACATGGGCCCGCCGGCCATCTGCCCCCGCGCGTCGCGGGTGCGGTAGCGCACCGCAAGCAGCGCCTCGGCGTACTTGGTAGCCATCCCCACCAGCCCGGTGATCCACATCCAGAAGAGCGCCCCCGGGCCGCCCGCGGCGATGGCGCCCGCCACGCCCGCGATGTTGCCGGTTCCCACCGTGGCCGCCAGCGCCGTCATCAGCGCCTGAAAGTGCGAGATGTCGCCCTCGGCGCCCACTTCGCGGCGCTTGACCAGCGCCAGCCAGAGCGAATGTCCCAGCTCGCGGAACTGCAGCCCGCGCAGGAGCACGGTCAGGTAAAGGCCCGTGCCCACCAGCAGCACCAGCAGCGGCGGGCCCCACACCCATCCGCTCACCCGCCCCACCCAGAAAAGAGAAGATTCCAGGAATCCCTGCGGTTCCTGCCCCATTCGCGCCTCGGTCTGGAGGATGGCCGGCGTCGTGATCGACCCGAAAGTAATCGCGTCCCCCCGGCGTGGCCAGCGCGGAGGGACGGAACGGGCGGCCGGCAGCGGCAGCACCTGCCCGGACCTGCCCCCGGCGGTGCGGCGTTCGACCGCCACAGGCTGTGCGCCGCGCGCCGGCGGAAACGCACCTCGTCCGCGAGCGCCGAAGGCGGAGGAGCCGGCGCTGCGGATCCTGCACCGGCGGAGATCGCGCGGGCGCCTCTTTCGGAATGACCGTTCGACGCCCGGGCGAGGTTCCGGCCGGGCGCTGCAACCAGACCCGGCGGGGATTCACTCCGGCATCTCCCGAGGGGGAGAGCCGCCGCCTCACGCTTTCGTACCGTCAGGTGGGGCGCCGGCCAACGGAAGGTGGAGCGTAAAGGTGCTCCCGACGCCCGGTTCGCTGGAGAGCGTGAGCTCGCCATCGACCAGCGTCGCGAGCTGGCGGCTCACGGAAAGCCCCAGCCCGGTGCCGCCGGCGCGCCGCGTGCGCGAGCTGTCCACCTGCGTGAACGGATCGAAGATCCGCTCCCGGTCCTCGGCCGCGATGCCGAGGCCCGTGTCGCTCACCGCCAGGCGAGCCCACCCCCGCTCCTCCCGGAGCGCAAGGCGCACCTCGCCCCGCTCCGTAAACTTGATGGCGTTGGAGAGCAGGTTCAGCAGCACCTGCCGCACCTTGGCGGGGTCGGTCCATGCGGGGACCGGCCCCGATGTCACCAGCACGCGCAGATCGAGCCCTCGTCCGGCCGCCACGGGCTCGATGAGCTCCGCCGTCTCCCGCGCCAGCGCCGCCAGATCCACCCACTCCGGATGCACGCGCTCGTGGCCGGCCTCCAGCCGGGCGAACGTGAGCACCTCGTCGATGAGCTGGAGCAGGTGCCGGGCGCTGCGCCGGAGCCGGTCCAGCTGGGCGTGCTGCACCTCCGAGAGCGGCCCTCCCACCTC
>DATABT010000294.1:0-4797 GCA_036259455.1 Longimicrobium sp.
GCGGCCGCTCTTGGCGGCCTGGGCGGCGGCCGGGTCCGTCACGTCACCGCGGGCCTGCTGCGCGGCCTTCTCGCGCGCGGCGCGCACGCCTTCGCGCTCAAAGCGCTGCAGCCAGCTCATCACGTCCGCCGGCGGCGTGTAGTTCTGCTTGCCGCGCGGCTGCGCGTCGCCGCGCTCCAGCCCGTCGACGATGTGCTCGTAGTTGCTCCCGGGGTGCCAGAGCACCCAGTCCTCCAGCCCCACGTCGTACACGCCCTGCTTCTGCTGCCGCACCTGCTCCGGACCGTACTTCTGGTGGTTGCGGCCCAGCCAGGGCGCGCTGAACGCCTGCAGCCATGGGATGATGCGCGCCGGCTGCACCCCCGCGTCGCGCAGCTGGTCCGTGCGCCACCTGGCCATTCCCGCGCTCTTGAAGAGCACGTCGTACGGCATCAGGTCCGGGCGCGGCACGCCGGGCAGGTGCGTGGGAAAGTAGTGCGACGGGTACATCATGGGCAGAATGTGGTCGGCGATGGCGCTGATCGTCTCCCATTGCTGGCCGATGTTCACGTCGCCCCCCTCGTTGGGCGACAGGCCGAACACGTCCGCCGTCACCGTGACGCCCAGCGGGTGCAGGCGGCGCCTGGCCTCGAGCAGGAACGCGGCGATGGCGTCCGTCCGGTCGCCCCTGGCGCGCGGGTGCACCTGCGTGGGGAGCGACCGGTAGGGCTCGGCGAAGCGTACGTAGTCGAACTGGATCTCGTCGAAGCCCAGCCGCGCCACCTCTTCGGCGATGTCGAGGTTGTAGTCCCACACCCGCTCGTCCCAGGGGCTCACCCAGGTGTTCCCCGCCTTGTCCACCCACAGCCCGCCGCTGGGATTGCGCACCGACCAGTCCGGCTGCGCCTTGGAAAGGATGGGGTCCTTGAAGACGACGATGCGCGCGATGAGGTAGATGTTGTGCGCCTTCAACGTGTCGACGAACGCGCGCGGGTTGCGGATGGTGATCTCGCTGTCTTCGGTGAGCTCGTTCTGCAGCTGCAGGTCGCTCACGTAGTGCAGCCCGCGCTCGTCCTTCATGTCGATGACGAACGCGTTGATCTCCGTCTGGTCGGCGATCTCGATGAGCCGCCTGCGGTGCGTGCCGCTCCCCGCCTTGTACGCGTTGACGTACAGTCCGCGGATGATGGGCGGCGCCTCCTCGCGCGGACTCTTCACCGCGGGCTGCGCCGCCTTGGCCTGCTCGCCCGTGGCGGCGGCCTGCGCGCTGTCGCCGCCCTCCGCCGCCGACCCCTTCTCCCCGCCCGCGTCGCCACCGCACGCGGCCAGCAGCGCCGCGAGCGAAGCGGCCGCCAGGCGGCGGATTCGTATGTTGGACATGCCTGCTCTGTGTGGTGTGCGGATGGTCCTGCCGGGTTCGCGCGTCAACATCGCGCGTCTGGGGCTGCGGCGGCAAGGTTCGCGCCGGGGGGAAGGACGGTACCGAGGCTACGAAGGTACGAGGGTGCGAGGGTGCGAGGGTGTTCGCGCCCACCACCACGGGATGAATCCCGTGACTATGACGGCCAGAAGCCCCGTCTTTGCTCGTTCCTCGCAAAACGGGGCTTCACCTGCTCCCATCGGCTGCGCCCGGGGCGCCATCCGCCGTTTGCGCGGAGCGCCCATGGTGTGTTGAAGCCCCGCCGGGCGAGCTCCGCGAGCCCGGGGCGGGGCTTATGGCATTCATAACCGCCCATTTGAACCCGGTTTGAACCCGCGGTGTGCCTGGCATGCCCCACCCACCCGGTCGATCCCGCCGACCGCCAGCACACGGGGCGGCCTCCCACGCGGGAAGCCGCCCCGTCCACCCCATCCATCAACCGTAGCCCTCGTCCCTTTCGTACGTCCTACTCACGCCCTCCCGCACTTCTTACGGCGTCCAGACGTTGTTGCGCCGGTTCGCGTCGGGGAAGTACTCGTCGGGGTCCAGCTCCACGCGCGTCACGCTGCCCGTAACGGGGACCGTGATCGTCACCACGCGGGTGGACGGGCTCAGCCACCGCTCGATGGGGATGGTCTGCGTGACGCGCTGCCCGCCGCTCGTCGTCACCACCACGTCAGTGGGCGCGGGAACCTGGCCCACGTCGCGCACCGTCACCTCCACGCCGCCCGTCGTCGGCCGCACGCTCCCGATCTCCTGGTCCATCGTGACGGTGCGATACCAGAACGGATAGAAGAACCAGTCCAGGTCACGCCCGGACACCCGCTCCATGGTGTTGAAGAAATCCCACGGGTACGGGTGCTTGAACATCCACTCACGCGTGTACGTCCGCATCCCCTCAAAGAACACGCTGTCGCCCAGGACGCGCTGCAGAGAGCGCAGCAGCACGCCGGGCTTGTAGTACGCCGATACCACGAACGCCGGGCCGAACACCAGGTCGATGTGGCGCGTCAGCGGCGCCTCGCCCTTGTTGCCGGCGATGCCCAAGTAGGTCTCGCGCGGATCGTCCCACGGGTCGAAGTCGGGGAAGAGGTCCTCCACCGAGCGCGATTCGTGGTACGTGGCAAAGCCCTCGTCCATCCACGCGAACGCGGCCTCGTCCTGCCCCACCATCATGGGATACCACTCGTGCGCGATCTCGTGGCTGATCACCTGGTACAGCTCCAGCCGCCCCGTGGGGCGCCCGATGAAGACGATCATCGGGTACTCCATGCCGTAGACGGGGCCCTCGCTGACGGTGATCTGCGGATACGCATACGGCACCAGCGACTGGCTGTGGTGCTCCATGCTGTGCTCGCTGAAGCGCGCGGACTCGTCCCAGTTGGGCGCGCCGGGGCGGTAGAGCGTGTTCACCATCACCGTGCGCCCGTCCACCTGCGCCCGCCGCGCGTCCCACACGTAGCGGTTGCTCGCGGCCCAGGCAAAGTCGCGCACGTCGCGGGCGCTGAAGCGCCACGTGACGCTGCCGTTCTCGCCGCTGGTCGTCGCGCCCGTCTCCCCCCACTCCCCGCGGGGAAGGATGGTGATCGTGGAGTCGCTGTTCGCCGCCTGCGCCAGCCGCTGGCGCACCTCGGGACGAAGGATCTGGTCCGCGTTCACCAGCTCGCCCGTGGCCCCGACCGTCCACCCGGCGGGAAGGGTGAGCGCCACGTCGAAGTCGCCGTACTCCAGGTAGAACTCACCCTGCTCGCGGTACGGCGTCACATCCAGCCCCACCACGTCGTCGTACACGGCGATCTGCGGATACCACTGCGCGACCTGGAACACCCGCCCGCCCAGCGCGTCTTCCCACCCCGTGCGCGGGGCGTTGCTGGGCGGCACGCGGTAGTTCCAGTCCACCTCGAACACCGCGCTGTCGCCGGCCGCGATGGGCGTCGGCAGCCGCACGCGCGACAGCGTTCCCGTGGTCAGGTAGCCGACGGAGGGACGGCCCTCGCGCTGGTTGGCCTCGTACTGCTGCTGCGTGAGCGGCCCCACCGCGGCCCCGTTGTAGGTAAATCGCGTCAGCGTCAGCCCGCCGGTGTTGAGCGGGTTGTTCTTCCCCACGAACTCTTCGGTGAAGAGATTCTGGTAGAGGTTGAAGACGACCTGCGTGAGCTCGTTGGGCGAGTTGTTGCGGTAGACGATGCGCTCGGTGCCCGTGACGCGCCGCGACGCCGGGTCCAGCGTGGCCTGGATGGAGTAGCGCACGTGCTGCTGCCAGTAGCGGGGCCCGGGCGCGCCCGTCTGGCTGCGGGTGCCGTTGCGCACGGCCGCGACGTAGCCCTCTTCGGGCTCGATGGTACGCAGGTACGGCCGCCCGGCCGTGTCCAGCGCGGCGCCCTGCGGAAGCGGCGCCACGATGGGCTCGCCCGCGGGGGCGCACGCGCCCAGAAGGAGCACGGCCAGCAGGGCCGCGCGCTTGAGCGTGATGGGCAACGGTGTTCTCCCGGTCTGATGTGCGGGACTGCTTTAAACCGCGCGAGGGTCCGTCAAAACTCTTGCCACCGCGCGCGGCCGTCCCGCGCGCGTGGCGCCGTGCAACGCGGGGAGGCACGGGTTCGTGACGAAGGATAGACACGCGAAGTGCAGGCAGCCCCTTAGCCGTTGCCGGGGCGCCCTCTCCCCGGAGGGCCTTTCCCTCGGTCCACCGCGAGGGACACGCCCCCTACCGGACCTCCCCGTCCGGGCAGGACCTGACCACCGGAGATGAAGTTCAACCTCCCCACGGGTTTTGCGGGAAGGTCGCGAGGTGACGAGCGGGTGGGGGCGTGCCTCACGCACGGACCTGCCCGAAGCCCGATCGAACTTCTCCCCTCTCCACGAGACCAAGCGGAGAGGGCCCCGGGTGGCGCGGGCCCCCTACGGAAGGCTGTCGCGCAGCAGGGCGAGCACGCTTTCGGGGTTGTCGGTGTTGATCCAGTGGCCACCTTCAAGCCGGTGCAGAAACACACGCCCGTTGGCCGTCCCCGCCATCTCGATGCGCCGCTCGTCTTCTTGGGTGAGCGAACTGCTCTCCGTCGCCTTGACGACGTGGATCTCCGACTGCGCGGGCGGATGGACGAGCGTGTCCCACAGGTCCGTGCGAAAGTAGTCGCGCAGCATCTCCTCCATCACGTTCCAGTCAATGCGCCAGCGATAGCTCCCCTCCGCCGGCTCCAGGTTGATGGCCAGCCACTGCGCCAGCCCCTGGTCGTATCCCGCGGACTGGATGGCCGCCACCGCCTCGGTCCGCGACGGAAAGGTCGGAGGCAGGGCACGCATGGAATCGATGATCCGCCACGCGCTCCCCTCCGGCTCGCGCACGGCCAGCGTGGAATCCATCACCCACACCTGCCGCAGCCCCTGCCCGTGGTGCT
>DATABT010000295.1:0-8992 GCA_036259455.1 Longimicrobium sp.
GCAAGCCGCGAAAACCCGCGCCCGGCGAACTGGGCCTCTTCGATGAGCCGGAGGAATGAGATTGCGATGGAGGTCGCGGAGAGAACCTTCATCCGCGCCCGCCGTGTGAAAAAAACGGCGGGCCCGGTCGCCCGGGCCCGCCGCTCCGCGTGGCGCCGGCCTCCGGCTTATCAGCGGTAGCCGCTGCCCACGCCGTAGCCGCGGAAGTACTGGCCGCTCGGCACGCCGCCGCTGTTGGTGCTGCGGAAGCGCTCCACGCCGAAGTTGCCGTAGGCGCCGTAGTTCCCGATCATCCCGCCGGAAACGTCGCCCACGTCGGCGTCGCGGCCAGGCATGCCGCCGCCGCCGTAGCTGCCGCCCATCCCGCCGCCGGCGCCGCGGTTCCAGTCACCGCGATCATCCCAGTCACGGTCCATGCCGCGGTTCATTCCGCCCTGCATGCCGCGGCCCATCATTCCGCCGCCCATCCGGTCCCAGTTCCCGGTGCCGCGGTGCATGTCCACGGTGTCGTCGTCCGTGTGGCCGCTGCGCCAGTCGTGGCCAAAGTGCGGGTGGTTGGTCATGAAGTCGCGGCCCATGAAGTGCTCGCGGTCACCGCCGCCGCCGTAGCCGCCCCCGGAGTAGCCGCGGTCCATCCCGCCGCGGTCCATCCCGGCGTCCATTCCGTAGCCGCCGCGCCGGTCGTTTTCCCAGTCCACGTCCCAGGCGCCGTGGCTGGAGTTGTAGCCGCCCGTGCGATAGTCGCTCCCGCCGCCGCGGCCCCAGCTGCCGCCGCCCATCCCGCGGTTCCAGTTGTCGTAGGTGCCGCGGTCCCAGTCCGGGTTGCGGCCCCGCCAGCTGGTGGCGCCGTAGCCGCGGTTCATGCCGCCGCCGTAGCCGCTCACGTCGCCCATTTCGCGGTAGCCACGGTCGTCGTCCCAGCCGCGGTTCGTCATCCCGCCGCGGTACTCGTCGGCGTAGTCGCGGTCGTAGCCGCCGCGGTTGCCCAGCCAGCCGCGCACCGTGTGCGCCGCCCGCTCCAGAACGTTCCGGTTCCCGTAGTCCCGTCCGTAGTTCATCGTCCACTCCCTTTCACTCGGGTTCACCGTTTTCAGGGGTCCGCCCACGTGGGGGCGGGGGTGCGTGGAAGGTGCAAGATGCGGGCCGGTACGAACCCATCTATCTTGTTACCATTGCACGGTTTGGGTGCGTATCCACGGCACCCGCGCGGGATTCCGGACACCGCGCGTCCGCGTTGACAAACAGGTGCCGGGCGCACAAGCTTTCATGCACTCCCTCCGCCGTGTCGCGCCACGCCCGAAAAACGGACCGATGCTTTCTCCGCGGCAGCTCGCCACGCTCATCGCGCTGTGCAGGCGCATGGTGCCCCTGCCCGACGAGCCGGACCCGTCCGCCGTCCGCCTTTCGCGCGCCGTGGAGATCAGGCTGGGTACACTGGACCCGGCGAAGGCAAAGGACGTCACGACGCTGCTGACGATGATGGGCGCGCCCGCCGCCGGCCTGCTGAACGCGTGGAGAATCGGCGGATTCGCCGACCTTTCCGCCGGCCGGCAGGACGCGTGGCTGCGCGGATGGGAGACCAGCCGCATTCCGCTGCTCCGCACCGCGTTCCAGGCGCTGCGCCGCCTCATCCTCTCCACCCACTACGCCGATCCGTCCACCTGGGCCGCCATCGGCTACCGCGGCCCGCTGCACACGCGCACGCCCGAGGTCGCGTGGGAGGGCCCGCTCCCCGGCGCCTCGTCCGACGCGGAGCCCGTCGCACGAACGGAAGGCGCCCGGACGGCGCGCGTCATCTCCATCCGCCCGCAGCTGGACCTGCTCTCGGGCGATCCTACGCTCAGCAGCATCATCGAGGGCGCCCGCCTGCGCGGCGACACCCGCGTGCGCGCGGACGTCTGCGTGATCGGCAGCGGCGCGGGCGGGGCGGTGGCCGCCGCGCGGCTGGCGGAGGCGGGGCACGAGGTGGTGCTGCTGGAGGAGGGTGCGTTCTGGCGCCCCGGGCAGTTCACCGAGCGCGAGGCGGACCTCGCGCATCGCCTCTACGCCGACGCCGGCGCGCGGGCCACCGACGACCTTGCGCACCCCATGCTGCAGGGCCGCGCCGTCGGCGGCGGGACGACCGTCAACTGGCTGGTGATGCTGCGCACGCCGGACTGGGTGCTGGACGAGTGGGCTGCCGCGCACGGCACGGTGGGGATGCGCCCCTCGGACCTGGCACCCGTCTTCGACCAGATCGAGGAGGAGACGCACACGCGGTTGGTGCCCGACGACGCGCACTCGCCGCCCAACCGCATGCTGCTGCAGGGCGCCCGCGCGCTGGGGTGGAGCGCGTCGCCGCTGAAGATCAACGCGCACGGCTGCGTCCGCTCGGGGATGTGCGGGCTGGGGTGCCGCTACGGGGCCCGCCGCGCCGCCGCGGACGTGTACGTGCCCGCCGCG
The DNA here is from genome assembly GCA_036259455.1 of Longimicrobium sp. Taxonomy (GTDB): domain Bacteria; phylum Gemmatimonadota; class Gemmatimonadetes; order Longimicrobiales; family Longimicrobiaceae; genus Longimicrobium. The sequence goes on from DATABT010000295.1 coordinate 2,443, forward strand.
CTGGCGGCCGGCGCGCGCCTGTTCGCGGACGTGCGCGCGGAGCGCATCGAGTTGGCGGAGCAGGGGGGCGGTGCGCCGCTCAAGCGCGTGCACGCCAGCATCCTGGACCGGGAGACCGGCGCCGCGCGCGGCCGGCTGACGGTGGAGGCGCCCGTCGTCGTGCTGGCCGGCGGGGCCGTGGGCACGCCCACGCTTCTGCAGCGGTCGGGGATGGGGGGCGGTGGCGTGGGCAGCTTCCTGCGCCTGCACCCCACGACGGCGGTGTTCGGCAGATACGACCGGGAGATGTACGGCGCCGCGGGAATCCCCCTCTCCACCGTCTGCGACGAGTTCCTGCGCGGCAGCGACGGATACGGGTTCTGGATCGAGACGCCGCCGTTCTACCCCTCGCTGAGCGCCGCCGTCATTCCCGGCTTCGGCGTGGCGCACCGCCAGGTGATGGAGTCGCTGCCGAACCTCGCCTCGATGATCGTGCTCGTCCGCGACGGGGCGGACCGCGCGCGGTCCAGCGGCAGCGTGGCGCTGGACCGCAACGGCCGCGTGCGGCTGCGCTACCGCCTGGGCGCCACGGACCGCTCGCGGCTGCTGCGGGGGATGGATGCCGCCGCGCGCATCCTCTTCGCCTCGGGCGCGTCGGAAGTGTCCACGCTGCACACCCACGCCTGCCGCATGCGCTCCCCCGCGGAGCTGGGGACGATGCCGCTGCGCCCGTCCGGCCCCAACCAGCTGGGCGTGGTGAGCGCGCACGTGAACGGCACCTGCCGCATGGGCACCGATCCGGAGACCAGCGGCTGCACCCTCGACGGCGAACGCCACGGCGTCCCCGGCGTGTACGTGGCCGACGGCTCGCTGGTCCCCACCGCCCCCGGCGTGAACCCGCAGGAAACCATCATGGCCCTGGCCACCGTCGTCGCCGAGCGCATCGCCGCCCGCCACCCCGCCGGCCGCGCCGGCTCCGCGGGTGCCCTGGCCGGCGCCGCCTCGAACAGTTGAACCGCGGCGCAGAAGCCAAACGCACGAAGCCCCGCCAGCAGGCGGGGCTTCGTGCGTAGATGCGGCGACGTCAGGCTCAGGCGTCGTTCGCCTCCATCCGTGTTCCCGCTACGCCATCGGGTGGCGGTGGGCGGCGCTGTAGCGGCCGGTGGCGTGGTGCTCCAGCTGGCGCTCGATGTCGCCCAGCAGGGAGCTGGCCCCGAAGCGGAACAGGCTGGGGCGCAGGTAGTCCGTCCCCAGCTCCTCCTTCATCATCAGCATCCAGTCCAGCGACTGCCTGGCGGTCTTGATGCCGCCCGCCGGCTTGAAGCCGACGACGTGCCCCGTGCGCTCGCGGTACTCGCGGATGGCGCGCACCATCGTCAGCCCCACCGGCAGCGTGGCGTTCTCCGCCTCCTTGCCGGTGGAAGTCTTGATGAAGTCCGCGCCGGCCATCATGCACACCAGCGAGGCCTTTGCCACGTTGCGCAGCGTGGCCAGCTCGCCGGTGGCCAGGATGGTCTTGAGGTGTGCCGGCCCGCACGCCTGGCGAAAGGCGCGCACCTCGTCGTACAGCGCCTGCCAGTTCCCCGTGAGCACGTGCGCGCGGGTGATGACGATGTCGATCTCCTCCGCGCCCGCGTCCACCGAGGCGTGGATCTCTTCCACCCGCTGCTCCCAGGGCGAAAGGCCCGCGGGAAAGCCGGTGGAGACGGCGGCGACGGGGATGCCCGTGCCGCGCAGCGCCTCGACGGCGGTGGGCACCAGCGCGTGGTAGACGCAGACGGCGGCGGTGTGGATGGGCAGGTGCTGCGCGCCCAGCGCCTCCAGCAGGTCCGGCCGCACGGGCTGGCGCGCCTTGGCGCAGAGGCGGCGCACCGTCCCCGGCGTATCGTCTCCGGAAAGGGTGGTCAGGTCCATCAGGGTGATGGCGCGCAGCAGCCACGCCGCCTGCCACTGCTTCTTGACCGTGCGGCGCGCGGGGAGCGTGGCCGCGCGGCGCTCCACGGCACTGCGGTTCACGCGCACCGCCTCTACCCAGTCCAGGTCCAGCTCCGTCCCGGGGTTGCGGTGCTCGTCGTGCTCCGGCTCGTGGACCTGCGGCGGCCCCCCGGCCGGCACGGCGATCAGCTTGTTGTGCGGTAGCGTTGCCATCGTCCTGCGTTGCGCTGAAGTGGAGCCGGATAATGTAACGCGGCACCGCGCGCGGGGACAGATTGCGAGGGGGTGAGGGGGTGCCTGCGCCGACGGTGCCAGCACGCCCCCTGCCGCGTTTGAGCAACCGGGATGAACGTTTACCCTTCAGACCGGGAGGATGGTTGACAACTCCTCCCACTGGTGACGCCGTTCATCCTTGATCCTCTCCTCCCTGGCGTGCCGCACGCGCCGATCTCTGACTGTCAACGATCCTCCCGGCTCGACCTGTAAACCATCCAGCCGGTTTGTACCGTTTTCACCCTTTCACCCCTTCACCCGCTCCCGCCAGCGCCTGCTTGATCTCGTCAAAGGGCGGCAGCAGTCCGGGGTGCGCGCCGACCCACGTGTACTTTACCCTGCCGTCCGTGCCGATCACGAACGTGGCGCGCTCCGATGCGTGGATGAGGCCGGGGCCCACCGGCGCCTCGCGAAGGATGCCGAAGGCGCGGATGGCCTCGCGGTTGAAGTCGGAGAGGAACGGATAGTCGGCGCCCAGGTCCTCCTTGTAGCGGGCCAGGACGTACGGCGAGTCCACGCTCACTGCTGCCACGCGCCCGCCGAGCCCGCTGTACGCGCCCGTGTCGTCGCGCACGGTGCACAGCTCCTCGGTGCAGGTGCTGGAAAAGGCCAGGGGGAAGAAGAACAGCGCCAGCGGCTGCTCGCTCCACAGCGAGGCGAGCGAAACCTGGTTCTTCTCCGTGTCGGGAAGGGTCACGTCGGGAGCGGCGTCGCCCGGCTGCAGCGGCATTGGCGGTCCTCGTCTTCTGGGTGGATGATGATGTACGTCCGTCACTCCTCGCCGCCGGTCAGGCGCAGCGTGGCGAGGGCGGCGCGCACCCGCTCCGCCTCGGCCTCCTGCTCGCCCGCGGGGCAGAGGTAGGTGGCAAAGACGAGCGCGCCCGGACCCGTGGCCACGCCGACCAGCCAGAAGGTCGCGTCGCCCTCGTCCTCGTCTTCCGCCTCGTACTCGGCGATGGCGAGCTCGGCGCCGCCGTCCAGCGGCACGTCCTGCACCTCGTCCTCCTCCAGCTCCACCTCCCGGTCGTCCAGAAAGGCGTAGAGCTCCTCGGCGGGATCGGGAAAGTCGTCCCCCGCGTCGAACGAGATCAGGTGAAGGGTGCCGGACCCCTCCTGGGGCCACACCTCCAGCCCGCCCTCCTCGTCATCCGGGGCGGAGGACCACCCCGGCGGCGGAACGAGGGTAAAGCGGCCGTCGGGGTCCCGCACGCGCTGCGCGTCGCTCATCAGCTCAGTCTCCGGTTGGGGCCGCCAATGTGCGCGCCGTCCGGGCACCCGGCAAGCCGCCTACGGCGTCCGCGTCCCGCACGCCGTCCGGCGGCGACACACCCGTCCCGCCCGCCGGTGTCCACGGGGAGGGACAGCCGGGCAGCTGCTACACGTGGCCCGGGACGCAAACGCGCGAAACCCCGGCTGTCAGGAAACATCTGTCTCGCGCGTTCTACGGGTGTCCAGGCGAGCAGGGACGGCGGGTTGTGCATCCGATCGGCAACGTCGTTCTCCCGGGTTTCGTAACGAACGATCGTTCGGCACGGAATCTGCCAGTCCGGTAGCAGGTCGCACCGTGACGGCGCGCCACGAACCTTCCAGCCGGGAGGCGCTTATTCGCACCTTGGGTGTCAGTCTCATTGCCATCGCGGCCATCGTGGCAAGCCTAACCGTCGCCCGGCAGCGCCAGGAAGAGGCGCCCGCGCCGGAAGGTGAAAAGCGGCCGCAGCACTCGCCCGCCGCGTCCAGGCTGGACCTGGACCAGCTGCGCGCGGCCGGCATGTAAGCCGGCCCGCGGGTGCGTGAGCGCTCCGTTTGCGGGGCGCGGATGTCCCAACCGGGGTCGTCCGCGCCCCGCACTCGTTTCTCCCCTCCCCGCAACCGCGCGGACGCATCAGTCCGCAACAATGTTCCGCATCTGCAACGTTTCGTATCGATCCGGTCTCCGGCCGGCCCTTGCCCCGCCCGGCCTTCTGCTCGTTCCTCGCAACGGCGGTCGCCCCCTCCCCCAACCCCGCCCCCAAACCCCGGGGAGGGGTGGTGGTGAACGATCGGTCCTCCGCGTCCTCTGCCTGACGATGCCGTCTGGTGAATGAGCGGGGAGGCCGGATGTGCGGACGATCATCATCAAAGCACGTACGCGCAACGGCTTACACTGGCCGGGAGCTTGCGATCGCGAGCCGGCGAGCGGCCGGGAGGGCCCCGGCCAGGAGACGAACCGCGTCCGTGCGCCGCGCCGGGCGAGCCCTGCGGCGGCACGGATGATGAAGCAGCGGCCCCGCCTATGGAATACGCACAGGACCCGTTCCTCTTTCCGCTGGTGCGCGAGCCGGCATCGCGCTGGGAGCGCGCCGGGCTATCGGAGCGGCAGGAACGCACGTTCAACCGGGTGGCCACGCTGCTGGCCGGGCTGTTCCTGATCGGCTGGACCTACACGATCTTCTTTGCGCCGCGCGCCGACCTGGCCGCCGGGCCGCCGGTGGCGCGCATCAGCACGCAGCTCACGCGCAGCCCGCTGGCCCGCGACGCGGCGCCGGCGGCCGTGTTCGTGCTGGACGAGTTCGTCCGCGGCTTCGAGCGCGATTTCGCCAGGCAGGTGGGCGGCCTGAGCGGGGCCGTGCGCGTGGACATCGTGGAGCCGGGCGACTCGGTATCGCTCCCCGCCGGAACGCAGCAGCTGCCCGCGGGCGCGCAGATCGTGCTCACCGACAGCGCGGCGGGCACCGAGGTTTCCGCCGGCGAGGCGCCGGCCTCGCCGGGCATCTGGAACGTGATGCTGCGCATGCGCGACGCCGTGCGTCCGGCGGGAGCCGTGAGCGTGATCACCCTGGTGCCGCTCAGCGCCAAGCGCGCGGGGCGCATCGGCGACTACCGCATCGGCAACTGGCCGTACGAGCAGGGCGGCGCGCCCAAGCCCGTGTACCGCCCGCCGGCGGGGATGATCGAGGTGACGCCGCAGAACCGGGACACCTGGCTGTCGGAGCACATCCAGCTGCGGGACTTCGTCACCAAGGGGCAGGAGAACGTGTGGCCCAAGTACGTGGTGGTGCAGCCGCGCATTCTGGACAAGATCGAGCTGGTGATCCAGGAGCTGGAGGCCATGGGTCACCCGGTGGAGAACATCTTTGCCGTGAGCGGCTTTCGCACGCCGGCGTACAACGCGGGGGGCGGCAACACGGCGGGGCGGGGCACGCTGTCGCGCCACATGTACGGCGACGCCATGGACATCGCCATCGACAACGACGACAACGGCATCATGGACGACCTGAACGGCGACGGGCGCATCAACCTGGCCGACGCGCGGATCATCGGGCAGGCGGTGGACCGGGTGGAAGCCAAGTATCCCAGCCTGGTGGGGGGGATGCACTACTATCCGCCCACGGGCGGGCACCAGGGAATGGTGCACATCGACACGCGGGGGTTCCGCGCCCGCTGGTGAGCCGGCGGGCGCCGCAGGGCCTTGTGGGCTGGGGATGACGACGACGATGAGAACCGCGGAACCAGGAGCGAACGGTGGCGGACGACGAACGTGACGCGGAAATCCGCGTGGAGCGCAGGGACGAGCGGGACGGCGAGCGCGGCGACTCGCGCCTGGCGCACCTTCCGCCCGAGATGGACGTGCGCGACGAGGACCTGGAGCCCCACGCGGGGCTGCGCTACATCGCGCGGATGTTCAAGCTCCTGGCGATCCTGCTCATCCTGCTGCTGATCGCGGAGATCATCCTGGGGCTGGTGCAGCAGGGCCAGACGGCCATTCCGCAGCTGCTGGTGGAGGCCACGCGCCTCATCGTCTTCGCCGGGCTGCTCTGGGGCGCGGCCGACATGGGGCTGATGCTGATCGAGAGCAACCACGACCTTCGCGCCACGCGCATCCTGGTGGGCCGGCTGAACAACCGGGTGCAGCGCCTGGAGCAGATCGCGCTGGGCACCGGGCGCCCCGGCGGCACCGCCGGCGCCCAGCTTCCGCCTCCGCCTCCGGCCCCGCCCGGCGGCGCGGGGAACCCGCGGCGCACGTAGGCGCGCATCACCGCAAACGAAACGGACGGCCGGGGCCCGCGCGAAGCCCCGGCCGTCCGTTCCGTTGTCCATCCGCCGCTGCGTCCGTGGAAAGAGCGAATGACGGTGAGTCATCCGGCGCTCCGCGCACCCTCGTCGGATGAAGCGTCGCTCGCGCCGTGAACCGTCATGCCAAAGGAGGCGCCCACGTGGTCCCGAGCGTCCTCGATCGTTCGCGCCGACCGAGGAATGTGCTCGCCCGGGCAGGTACCGGCCCCCCCGGAGGGCCTCGCCCGGACGCCTTCCGCAAAGAACCACTGGACGACCCGCGGAGCGAGAAAACGGCTCACCAGCACGGGTGAGTAGATTTCTCGGTCGG
>DATABT010000296.1:0-2625 GCA_036259455.1 Longimicrobium sp.
CACGCACGAAGTCTGCGCCGTGAGCTGTCATTTCGAAGGAGGCGCCCACGAGGACTTGCCTCATGCAGGATCTTGTTGCGCCGACTGAGAAATCTACTCACCCACGCTCATGGCTGGCCGCACGTCCGGGACCCGCCATGAGCGTGGGTGAGTAGATTCCTCAGTCGGCGCAACAAGATCCTGCATGAGGCAAGTCCTCGCGGGCGCTCACGGCGCAGACTTCGTGCGTGCAACAAAATCCGCGATGAACCTGAACAAAGCGCCCCAGAGAGGCTTGGACCAAACGCGTCCCGTGATGCAGCTTTCGCTGCGCGAAAAGGACGGGCCCGCTCCCTTCGGGGTGCCGGGTACGCAAGTCCGGGGGTTGTGCACTCAGTTGCACAACCCCTCGTTATCTTGCTCTCATCCGTTTCGCCAGATGCAGCGATGACCGACCCCCAGCGCAAGCAACGCGTCGAAATCTCTGTCCCTGGCACCAACTTCCGCTATGCCAAGTTCCAGGCGGGGATCCGGGAGGCCGACATCCCCCGGCTTGCCCGGCAGCTTGCCCGGGATTATGTGCTGGTGAAGATGCGATACCACGCTTCGCCGCTACCCCTGCGGTCCGGCGCGTATCGCGGCCAGCAGCGGTTCTTCGAGCGGCGCACACGAGCCGCTACTAGGTGGCGATGCTCGTGGCAGGGGATACGGATTACGTGCACGCGATCCAGGCGGTGCAGGCGACGGGGCGCAAGGTGATCTGGTGCCACTTCCCCTCCCAGACGCACACGGACCGCCCGCGGCAGGTCTGCGACGAGCAGATCCTGCTGGATGACAAGTTCCTCCGCACCAGCCGCTGATGGACACGAGCGACGCCCTTCGCCCCGCGGTCTTCCTGGACCGCGACGGGACGCTGATCATCGACCGGCACTACCTCGCGGACCCGGCGGGCGTGGAACTGCTGCCGGAAGCGGGGGAGGCGGTGGCGCGGCTGAACGCGGCCGGGCTCGTCGTCATCCTGGCCACCAACCAGTCGGGGATCGGGCGCGGATACTTCACCGGGGCGCAGTACGAGCTCGTCCACGCGCGGCTGGTGGAGGAGCTGGCGAAGCATGGCGCGCGGCTGGACGCGGCGTACTACAGCGCCGAAGTCCAGGACGGCGGGCCGGATGCGGACCGCAAGCCGGGCGCGGGGATGTTCCTGCGCGCCGCGCGCGAGCACGATGTAGACCTGGCGCGATCGTGGTGGATCGGCGACCGGCGGCGCGACGTGGTGGCGGCGGGGCGCTTCGGGGCGCGCGGCTTCATCGTCTGCAGTCCCGAGACGGAGACCCAGGCCACGGCGGGACTGCCCTTCGTTCGCCCGGTGCGATCCGTCGCTCAGGCGGTGGATTACATTCTGTCGGAGAGGGAACGCTAGGCAGGGCTTGCGCGGTTGATTATCTTGGGACTGTACCATCGCGGTTCGGCCCCGCGCGGGCGCGAAACCTGCAAGTGTGGACCGGGTACTAAGTCGTTCAGCCGGAACAAGATGCGCGGGTTCGCGCTTACACCCTGAATCGGGGGATTGGAAAGATGCAGGCAGAGACCGCCACCACCACCACCCAGCCCGAGGCTCCCGCGATCCCGGTGCTCCTGACCCCGACGGCCGCCACCGAGGTGCGCCGCTACATCGAGGAGCAGGGCGCCGCCGAGGGGTGCGGGCTGCGCGTGGGCGTGCTTCCGGGCGGATGCTCGGGCTTCCAGTACGGGCTCAACATCGAGGACGAGCCCACGGAGGACGACATCATCCTGGAGTCCGAGGGCATTCGCCTGTTCGTGGACCCGTTCAGCCTGCAGTACCTGAACGGCACCGAGATCGACTACGTGTCCACCTTCCAGGGCTCCGGCTTCACGTTCAACAACCCGAACGCCAGCGGCGGCTGCGGCTGCGGCAGCTCGTTCACGGTCTGAGCCGGTCCGGCTGACGGATTTCGAAGGCCCGCGGAGCGCATCCGCGGGCCTTCGTGCGTCCGGGGAGTGCCCGGTGCTTGGTCCCCAGTGCCCGGTGCCCGGTGCCCGTGCCCAGTGCCCGGAAGTCCGACCACTGGGCACCTGAACCTGGGCACGGGGCACTTGCGTTTCTGTCACGATTTCGCGATATTCTCATTTCGAGAATCGTCCCCCCTCTGCCGGAGGCCGCCCTTGATCCAGGTCGTCGATACGCTGCGCTCGCCGCTGGAATACGCCCGCCTCTCCCGCGAGGAGCTGGCCGAGCGCATCCGGCGCCGCAAGACGGAGCTGAACGCCGTCATCCTGGGGCACAACTACCAGCGCGTGGAAATCCAGGAGGTCAGCGACTTTCTGGGCGACTCGCTGGGGCTGTCGCAGGAGGCCGCGCGGACCGACGCCGACGTCATCGTGTTCTGCGGCGTGCACTTCATGGCCGAGACGGCCAAGATCCTGTCGCCCGGCAAGCAGGTGCTGATGCCGGACCTGCGCGCCGGCTGCCCCATGGCCGACTTCGTTACGGGCGACGCGCTGCGCCGGCTCAAGGCCCGGTATCCCGGCGCCGTCGTCGTGGCGTACGTCAACTCCACGGCCGAGGTCAAGGCGGAGAGCGACGTATGCTGCACCAGCGCCAACGCGGTGCAGGTGGTGAACAGC
>DATABT010000297.1:0-10390 GCA_036259455.1 Longimicrobium sp.
CGCGAGCGTGGCGTGCTCGAAGACGGCGCGCAGCGGCATCTCGATGCTGAACACGCCGCGCACCCGCGACGCCAGCCGCGCCGCGCGCAACGAATGCCCGCCCAGCGCGAAGAACCCGTCCGTGCGCCCCGCCTGCTCCACGCCCAGCAGCTCGCACCAGAGCGCCGCCAGCGTCTGCTCCGTCGCCGTGCGCGGCGCCTCGTAGTCGGCCTCGGCGCTCCACTCCGGCGCCGGCAGGGCCTTGCGATCCACCTTGCCGTTGGGCGTCAGCGGCATCGCGTCGAGCGCCACGAACGCGGTTGGCACCATGTAGTCCGGCAGCCGCTTCGCCAGCATCTGCCGCAGTTCATCGCTCGAAGGCGCGGCGCCGTGCGGAACGACGTACGCGACGATGCGCGCATCCCCCGGCGCGTCCTCACGCACCACGGCGACGGCGTGGCGCACGGACGGATGATCGGCGAGCGCGGCTTCGATCTCGCCCAGCTCGATGCGGAAGCCGCGCACCTTCACCTGGAAGTCGATGCGGCCCAGGAATTCCAGCGCGCCATCCGCCCGCCGCCGCACGCGATCGCCCGTACGATACATCCGCGCGCCCGGCTCCGCGGAGAACGGATCGGGGACGAAGCGCTCGGCCGTCAGGCTCGGCCTACGCAGGTATCCGCGCACCACGCCATCGCCGCCGATGAACAGCTCGCCCGGCACGCCGAGGGGGCACGGACGCAGCGCCGGATCCAGCACGTACAGCTGCGTGTTCGCGATCGGGTGGCCCAGGAAGATGGACTCGGCGGATTCGACCCGATCCACCGCGGACCAGATGGTCGACTCCGTGGGGCCGTAGAGGTTCCACAGGCCGCGGCCGCGCGGCAGAAGCTCGCGGGCCAGGTCCGGCTGCAGCGCCTCGCCGCCGGAGAGGATCGCGAGCCGCGCATCCCCATCCCACCCCGCCTGCACCAGCATCCGCCAGGTCGCGGGCGTCGCCTGCATCACCGTAGCGCCGGATTCCGCGAGCAGCGCCATCAGCCGCGCCGCATCCATCGCCTCGTCGCGCGTGGCGATGACAACGCGCGCGCCGACGGTCGGCGGCAGCAGCAGCTCGAGGACGGCGATGTCGAACGAGAGGCTGGTGACGGCGGCAAGCACGTCATCCGCCGCCATTCCCGGCTCGCGAGCCATCGACGCGAGGAAGTTCACGACGCCGCCGTGCGGCACCATCACGCCCTTGGGCCGCCCCGTCGAACCCGACGTGTAGATGACGTACGCGAGATCATCCGCATCCACCGCAACCGGCGGCGCGGACGCGGCTTCCGCCGCCAGGTCGATGCGGTCCACCACGACCACGCGCGCGTCCGTCGCGATTCCATCCACCGACGCCGAATCCGCCAGCACGACGCTCGCGCCGCTGTCCGCCAGCATGTACGCGCGGCGGTCTTCCGGGTACGCGGGGTCGATCGGCACGTACGCGGCGCCCGCCCTCCACACCGCGAGCATCGCGACCAGCAGCGACGGCGCGCGCTCCATCGACAGCGCCACCATCTCGCCGCGCACGACGCCGCTGCGCAGGAGGTGGTGCGCGAGGCGGTTGGCGCGATCCTCCAGCTCCGCGTACGTCAGCGCCTCGCCCGCGCCGGTGACGGCGAGCACATCCGGCGTCCGCGCCGCCTGCGCGGAGACCAGCGCGTGCACGGGGCCGGTGGCGTACGGCGCGTCCGTCGCGTTCCACGCGGAGACGACGGTCGCGCGCTCCGCATCCGACAGCAGCGGGAGGTCGATGATCGGCTGATCGGCGTCGGCCGTGGCGGCGGTGAGGAGCGCGCGGAAGTGCTCCAGCATCCGGTCCACCGTAGACCGGTCGAACAGGTCGGTGGCGTATTCGGCGGAGACGTGGATGCCGTCCGCCACCTCCACCAGCGACAGCGCCAGGTCGAAGCGCGACGTCTCGTGCGGCACCGGCAGCCCCTGCACCTCGATGCCGTCCAGCCGCAGCGCCAGCTCGCCGGTGTTCTGCAGCGCGAACATCACGTGAAAGAGCGGCGCGTGGCTCAGGCTGCGCTCCGGCCGCAGCTCGTCCACCAGCCGCTCGAACGGCAGATCCTGGTGCGCGTAGGCGCCCAGCGTGGCCTCGCGCACCCGACCCAGCAGCTCGCCGAAGCGAGGCGCGCCGCCCACGTCCGTCCGCAGCACCAGCGTGTTGACGAAGTCGCCGATCAGCGCCTCCGCCTCCGGCCGCGTGCGCCCGGCGATCGGCGTCCCCACGGCGATGTCCGTCTCGCCCGTGTAGCGGTGGAGGAGCGCCGCGAAACCGGCCAGCAGCGTCATGAACAGCGACGTCCCCTCGCGCCGCGACACGTCGCGCAGCGCGTCCGCCAGCTCCAGCGGCAGAACCGTGCTGGTCATCGCGCCACCGTGGCTGGCCACGGGCGGGCGCGGGCGATCCGCGGGCAGCTCCAGCACCTCCGGAAGGCCGGCCAGCCGCGCGCGCCACCACTCCACCTGCCGCGCGCCCTCCGGCCCGTCCAGGTACTCGCGCTGCCACGCCGCGAAATCCGCGTACTGGATGGGGAGGGGCGGAAGCTGGCTCTGCTCCTCGTTTTTATACGTTTTGTACAGCGCGCTCAGCTCGCCGAAGAGCAGCGCCAGGCTCCACCCGTCCGCGACCGCGTGGTGCATCAGCAGGATGAGCGCGTGCTCGTCCGCGGCCATCCGCACCAGCCGCACGCGGACCAGCGCATCGTTCGACAGGTCGAACGGCTTGCCCGCTTCCTCCGCCGCGTACGCCCGCAGCGCCTCGTCATCTCCCGGCGACAGGTCGATCAGGGGGATGTCGATGCGCGGCTCCGGCGACACGACCTGCACCGGCGCGCCATCCACCACCACGAAGTTGGTCCGCAGCGCCTCGTGCCGGCGCTCGACCTCGGTGAAGGCGCGGCGGAGGGCGGCCACGTCCAGGGCGCCGCGCAGGCGCAGGCCGGTGGCGATGGTGTACGCCGCGCTGCCGGGCTCCAGCTGGTCGATGACCCACAGCCGCTCCTGCGCAAAGCTCAGCGGCGCCGGTCCCCCGTCCGCCCGCCGGGCGATGGCGTCGCAGCCGTCGGGGGCGATGCGCGCCAGCCGCGCCGCGCGTTCCACCGAACCCGGCTCCGTTTCCGCCGCGTTCAGCCGCTCCGCCAGCCGGGCGATGGTGGGCGCCTCGAAGAACAGGCGCAGCGGCACCTCTACGCGCAGCGCGTCCCGCAGCCGCGCGGCGATCTGCATTCCCCGCAGCGAATGGCCGCCGACGTCCCAGAACGCCTCCGTCACCCCGACGCGCTCCAGCCCCAGCACCTCGCCCCACAGCTCCGCCAGCAGCGCCTCCAGCGCCGTGCGCGGCGCGACGAATTCGGCCACTTCGTCCACAAGCTCCGTCGCGGGGAGGGCGCGGCGGTCCACCTTTCCGTTGGCCGTCAGCGGCAGCGCATCCATCGCCACGAACGCGGACGGGACCATGTGCGCCGGCAGCCGCGACGACAGCCAGGCGCGCAGTTCCGCCGCATCCACCGTATCGCCATCCACCGACACGACGTACGCGACCAGGCGGCGGTCGCCCGGCGCATCCTGCCGCGCGACAACGGCCGCCTCCGCCACGGAAGGGTGCTCGTCCAGCACGTTCTCGATCTCCGCCGGCTCCACGCGATAGCCGCGGATCTTGACCTGCTGGTCCATCCGCCCCAGGAACTCCAGCACGCCGCCGCGCGTCCAGCGCACGCGGTCGCCGGTGCGGTAGACGCGCTCCTCGCGCCCGTCGATCGTCACCGTGACGAACTTCTCCGCCGTCAGCTCGGGCGCGTTCAGGTAGCCGCGCGCCAGGCCCCATCCCGCCGTGCACAGCTCGCCCGCGACGCCGGAGGGCACCGGCTGCATCCGCCCGTCCAGCACGTGGATGCGCGTTCCGCGGATCGGCCGGCCGATGGGGATGTGGTGATGCTCCACGTCCTCCGCGCGGATGGCGTGGCAGGCGGTGAACGTGGTGTTCTCCGTCGGCCCGTAGCCGTTGATGAGCGTGGTTCCGGGCAGTTCCGCCAGCACCCGCCGCACGTGGGCGACGGAGAGCACGTCGCCGCCGGCCAGCAGCTGGCGCACGGGGCGCAACGCATCGATCCGCTCGTCCACCATCACGTGGAAGAGGCCGGCGGTCAGCCACAGCGTGGTGACGCCGTGGCGCTGGATGGCGTCCGCGATCCCCTGCAGCGTCGGCGGCTCGGGGGGATACAGGGCCAGGCGCGCGCCGTTCAGCAACGGCCCCCACAGCTCCAGCGTGGCCGCGTCGAACGAGGTGGGCGCCAGCTGCAGAAAGACGTCGGTGGGATCGATGCGGATGAAGTTCGCCTCGCGCACCAGCCGCACGACGGCGCGGTGCGGCACCTCCACGCCCCTGGGCGTGCCGGTCGATCCGGACGTGTACATCACGTACGCGACGGATTCCGGCCCGGCGGTGGATTCGATCGGCTGCGCGCTCTCCGCGGCGAGATCCGCATCCACATCCACCCGTAATGTCCGCCCGCCGTGCGCCGGCAGCCGCTCGGCCAGCGCGGAGGTGGTGACGACGACGGCGGGATCGGCATCCGCCAGCACGTGCGCCAGCCGCTCGGCCGGAAGCTGCGGGTCGAGCGGGAGATACGCGGCGCCGGCCCTGAGCGCGGCGAGCGTGGCTTCCACCAGCGCGGGCGAGCGCTCCAGCATCACGCCGACCCGCGCGCCGTGCTCCACGCCCAGCGTCCGCAGGCGCCGCGCGAGGCGATTGGCGCGCGCGTCCAGCTGCGCGTAGGTGATCTTCTCATCCGCCGTCTCCAGCGCGACGGCGTCCGGCGTCTCCGCGGCGCGATCGGCAAAGACGCGGTCGATGGAATCCGCCGGGCAGGGCGTCTCCGCGCCGCCCCACGCCGCCAGCGCCGCGCGCTCGTCCGCGGAGAGCATCGGCAGGGCGCTGACGGGCGCGGCGGGATCGGCGGCGGCGGCCGTCAGCAGCGCACGGAAGTGCTCCGCCATCCGCTCGATGGTGGCGGCGTCGAACAGGTCGGTGCTGTACTCCACCGATCCCTCGATACCGCGCTCCGTCTCCACCAGCGTCCAGTTCAGATCGAACTTGGCGCCGCCGTCGTGCGTTCCCGCGTGCTCGATCTCCAGCCCGCCCAGGCTCACTCGCGTATCGCCGGCCGCCTGCATCTGGAAGACGACCTGGAAGAGCGGGTTGTGGCCCAGGCTGCGGCCCACCTGCAGCTCCTCCACCAGCCGCTCGAAGGGCGCGTCCTGGTGCGCCCACGCGCCCAGCGTGGTCTCGCGCACACGGCGCAGCAGCGCGCGGAAGTCCGGGTCTCCGCTCACGTCCGCGCGCAGCACCAGCGTGTTGACGAAGAGGCCGATCAGCCCCTCCACCTCCGGCCTCGTGCGCCCCGCCACCGGCGTGCCGACGGCAAAGTCCGCCTCGCCGGTGTAGCGGTGCAGCAGCGCCTGAAAGCCGGCCAGCAGCGTCATGAACAGCGTGGCGCCCTCGCGCCGCGACAGCGCGTGCAGCGCGTCCGCCAGCTCGCGCGGCAGTTCCACGCGGTGCACGGCGCCCCGGTACGTCTTCACGGCCGGCCGCGGACGGTCCGCCGGGATCTCCAGCAGCTCGGGCAGCCACGCCAGCCGCTGCTTCCACCACGCCACCTGCCGCTCCAGCTCCGCGCCGCGCAGCCGGTCGCGCTGCCACGCCGCGAAGTCCGCGTACTGGATCGGCAGATCCGGAAGCGGCGACGGCTCGCCCGCCGCGAATGCCGTGTAGAGCGCGTCCAGCTCGCGGTACAGCGGCGACAGGCTCCATCCATCGATCGCGGTGTGATGGATGACCAGCAGCAGCGCGTGGTCCTCATCCCCCAGCCGCAACAGCGACGCGCGGATGGGCGCATCCACCGCCAGGTCGAACGGCAGCTCCACCTGCGCCCGCGCATACGCCCGCAGCTCCGCCTCGCGCGCCTCCACGTCGTGATCGGATAGATCAACATCGACGATGCCGACCTCCGCCGGACTGACGACCTGCACGGCGGCGCCGTCCACCATCACCAGCCGCGTGCGGAGGACTTCGTGGCGGCGGACGATCTCGCCCAGCGCGCGGCGCAGCGCGTCCACGCCCAGTGCGCCGCGGATGCGCAGCCCGGTGGAGACGTTGTAGACGGAGAGCCCCGGCTGCATCCGGTCGATGAGCAGCAGCCGCTCCTGCGCGAAGCTGAGCGGCGCCGGGCCGTCGTCGCCGCGCGGCAGGATGGCGTCCGCCGCGCCCGCATCCACTCCCTCCAGCCGCAGCAGACGGCCGTGCAGCGCCTGCCTGCGTGCCGCATCCAATTCGCCCTCCCCGCCGCCGGTGGAGGCCAGCATCGCCTCCACCTCGTCGTCCGGCATCGCGGCGACGCGGCGGTACAGGCGCGCGGTGCGCTCCAGCACGCCCGGCGCGGGCTCCATCGCCGTCAGGCGCTCCGCGAGGCCTTCGATCGTCGGCGCCTCGAAGAACAGGCGCAGGGGCACCTCCATCCGCAGCGCGTCCCGCATCCGTGACGCCGTCTGCATCGCCAGCAGCGAGTGGCCGCCCATGGCGAAGAAGCCGGCCGTCACGCCCACCTTCTCCATCCCCAGCACCGGCGCCCACACCTCCGCCAGCACCGCCTCCAGCTCCGTGCGCGGCTCCACGTACGCCTCGGCCGCGAAACCGGGGGCCGGCAACGCGCGCACGTCCAGCTTGCCGTTGGGCGTCAGCGGCAGCCGGTCGATGGTCACCACCGCCGCCGGGACCATGTACTCCGGCAGGCTCTGCCGCAGGTGCGCGCGCAGTTCCGGCGCGTTTGCCTCGCCCACGACGTAGGCGACCAGTTGCTTCTCGCCGGGAACGTCCTCGCGGACGATGACGCGCGCCTCGGCCACGCCCTCGTGCGCGGAAAGCACGCTTTCCACCTCGCCCGGCTCGATGCGGAAGCCGCGGATCTTCACCTGCCCGTCCAGACGGCCGATGAACTCGAGTGCGTGAGTGCGCGCGTGCGTCAGTGCGGGAGTGGTTTCATCCACTTCCGCACTCCCCACCCACCGCATGCGGTCGCCGGTGCGGTACATCCGCGCCCCCGGCTCCGCCGAGAACGGGTCGGGGACGAAGCGCTGCGCCGTGAGACCGGGACGATCCAGGTAGCCGCGCACCACGCCGCCGCCGCCCACGTACGCCTCGCCCGGAACGCCGGCGGGCGTGGGCTGCAGCGCCGCGTCCAGGACGTAGATGCGCGCGTTTCCGATCGGCTTTCCGACGGAGACGGTGAGCGCGTCCGGCGCCACGCACGTCACGTCCTCGTACGTGCACCACGCCGTCGTCTCGGTGGGCCCGTAGACGTGCAGCAGGCGCCGCGGCTTGCCGTTGCGGATCAGCGCGCGGATGCGGTCCGCGTCCGAGGCCTGCCCGCCGAACAGCACCTCGCGCAGCGTGCTGAAGATGTCGGGCTGCTCGCGCGTGAGCTGGTTGAGCAGCGCCGTGGTCTGGTAGAGCGTGGTAATGCGCTCTTCGCGCAGCAGCGTGCGCAGCGCCCCCGACGCCAGCAGCACGTCCCTGGGAATGCCGACGAGCGTGGCGCCGTTCAGCCAGGCGCCCCACATCTCGAAGGTCAGCGCGTCGAAGCTGGGATTGGATGCCTGCGCGATGCGGTCGCCCGGCCGCAGCTGCACGAAGTCCGTCTCCATCACCAGCTGCACCACCTCGCGGTGGCCCACCATCACGCCCTTGGGCCGGCCGGTGCTGCCGCTGGTGTAGTTGATGTACGCCAGCGTCTGCGGCGTCGCGCCGCTCCGGACCGCATCCACCGGCATCGAGGCGAGGAGATCGGCAGATTCGTTGATGTGGACGATGCGCACGTCCGCGGTCAGCGCGTCCGTCAGCCCGGAGCGGCTTACGAGCACGCGGATGCCGCTGTCCGTCAGCATCAGGTCCAGCCGCTCGGCGGGATACGAGGGATCCAGCGGCACGTAGCATCCGCCCGCCTTCACGATCGCGAGGATGCTGAAGATGAGCTCCGGTCCGCGCTCCAGCAGCAGTCCCACGCGCTGCTCCGGCCCCACGCCGAGGTCCGCGAGGTGGTGCGCCAGCTGGTTGGCGCGCGCATCCAGCTCAGAATACGTGAGATGCAGATCGCCCCAGACGAACGCCTCGCTGTCCGGCGCGCGGCGGACCTGCGCCTCGAACAGGTCGTTGATGGTGACGTCGCGCGGATATGGGCGGTCCGTCCAGTTCCACTCCTCCACGACGACGCGGCGCTCCTCCTCCGTCATCAGCCGCACGCGCGAGAGCGGTGCGTCCGGAGCCTGCGCCACCTGCGCCAGCAGCCGGCCCAGGTGCTCCAGCATCCGCTCCGCCGTGGCGGCGTCGAACAGGTCGGTGCTGTAGTCCAGCAGGGCGTCCAGCCCCTCCGCGCCCGGCGCGAGGGTGAGCGTGAGGTCGAACTTGGTGGATTCCACGCAGACGGACTCGCCGCGCACCGTCACACCCGGCAACTCGCCGGGAGCACGCTCCGCCTCGTGCAGCGCGAACATCACCTGGAAGATGGGCGCGTGCCCCAGGCTGCGCTCCGTCTGCACCTCTTCGACGAGCTTTTCGAAGGGCAGGTCCTGGTGCGCCAGCGCGCCCAGCGTGGTCTCGCGGACGCGCCCCAGCAGCGCGCGGAAGCTGGGGTCGCCGCTGAGGTCGCCCCGCAGCGCGAGCGTGTTGATGAACGCGCCGACCATCCCCTCCGTCTCGGCGTGCGTGCGACCGGCCACCGGCGTGCCGACCACCACGTCGTCCTGCCCGGCATACGCGCCCAGCAGCGCCTGCCAGCCGGCCAGCAGCGTCATGAAGAGCGTGGCGCCCTCGCGCCGCGCCACGCCGCGAAGCGCCTCCAGCACTTCCGGCGGCAGGAGCGCCGTGGCGCGCGCCCCGCGGAACGACTGCACGGGCGGGCGCGGGCGATCGGTCGGCAGCGTGAGCACGGCGGGGGCGCCGGCCAGCGCCGCGCGCCAGTACGCCAGCCGCTGCTCCAGCACATCGCCGGTGAGCGCGGCGCGCTGCCACGTGGCGAAGTCGGCGTACTGCAGCACCGGCTCCGCCAGCGGCGACGGCCGCCCCTGCGCGAACGCGGCGTACAGCGCCCACATCTCGCGGAACAGCACGCCCAGGCTCCACGCGTCGCTCACGGCGTGGTGCATGTTCAGCACGAGCAGGTGCTCGTCCGCCGCCACGCGCAGCATCCGCGCGCGGAAGAGCGGCCCGGCCTCCAGGTCGAACGGTCGCGCAGCCTCTTCCCGGAGCGCGCGCAGGGCGTCCGCCTCGGCGTCAGCGTGCGTGGAGAAGTCGGTGAACGGAAGCTCGAACTCCGGCAGCGGCGGATGGATGACCTGCCGCGGGAGGCCGTCCTCCGCCACGAACGTGGTCCGCAGCGCCTCGTGCCGGCGGATCAGCTCGCCGATGGAGCGCGCCAGCGCCGGCCCGTCCAGCTCGCCGCTGAAGCGCAGCGCGACCGGCATGTTGTACTGCGCCGTCCCCGGCTCCAGCCGGTCCACGATCCACATCCGCTGCTGCGCGAACGAAAGCGGCAGCGCCCTTTCCCGGTCCACGCGCTCCAGCGCAGGCAGCGCCGCCGTCCCCGCCGCGCGCAGCCGGTCGATCTCCGCCGCCAGCTCCGCCAGCGTCGCGTGCTCGAACACCGCGCGCAGCGGCAGTTCGATGCCAAGGACGCCGCGCACCCGCGCCGCCACCCGCGCCGCGCGCAGCGAGTGCCCGCCCAGCGCGAAGAACCCGTCCGTCCGCCCTACCTGCTCCACGCCGAGCAGCTCGCACCAGAGCGCCGCCAGCGTCTGCTCCGTCGCCGTGCGCGGCGCCTCGTAGTCGGCCTCGGCGCTCCAATCCGGCGCCGGCATAGCCTTGCGATCCACCTTGCTGTTGGGCGTCAGCGGCATCGCCTCCAGCGAGACGAAGGCGGATGGCACCATGTAGTCCGGCAGCCGCTTCGCCAGCATCTGCCGCAGCTCATCGGTCGACGGCGCGGCGCCGTCCGGAACGACGTAAGCGACGATGCGCGCATCCCCCGGCGCGTCCTCGCGCACCACGGCGACGGCCTGGCGCACGGCGGGATGATCCGCGAACGCGGCTTCGATCTCGCCCAGCTCGATGCGGAAGCCGCGCACCTTCACCTGAAAGTCGATGCGGCCCAGGAACTCCAGCGCGCCGTCCGCCCGCCGCCGCACGCGGTCGCCCGTGCGGTACATCCGCGCGCCTGCATCGCTCGCGAACGGATCGGGGACGAAGCGCTCGGCCGTGAGCCCGAGCCGCCCGTGGTAGCCGCGGGCGACACAGATCCCGCCGATCATCAGCTCG
>DATABT010000298.1:0-3003 GCA_036259455.1 Longimicrobium sp.
TTGGAGTGAAAGAGTGATGGTGTGATGGAGGAGTGATGGTGTGATGGAGTGATGGAGTGATGGAGTGATGGAGTGATGGAGTGATGGAGTGATGGAGTGATGGAGTGATGGCGGTGGCTTCGGCCGGAGCCACCGCGATCCCGATCCGCCGGACACGGATGATCTCAGCCGTTCTGAAGGAGCTCACGGAGGCCGCCGCGGCGGTGCGGCTGGTGTCCATCGTCCGCCGCGGCGAGCTGGAGAAGCTGGACGCGTTTCCCCTCGCGGTGGGAAGCCGGCTGGTGCTGGTCTGCAACGTCAATCCCGAAGTGCTGGTGCCGGACGGCTACGTCGTCATCCGGCTGCAGGACGTGGCCGAGGTGCGCGTGACGGAGTGGGGCCGGTCGGTGGAGCGGGCGCTCGCGGCGGAGTCGCGGCTGCCGGACCCCGCCCGCACGCCCGCGGTGCGGCTGGATGGCTGGGCCGGCGCGCTGGCGGACCTGCACGCGCGGGAAATCCCTCTGTCGCTGGACTGCGAGGACGACGAGGGGGCCTACTTCGTGGGCATCCTGACCGCGGTACACGACGACAGCGTCCAGATGCGCCACGTCACGACGGAGGGCGTGTGGGAGGACGAGGACGGGACCGTGTACCTGGACGAGCTCACGCGCGTGAACTTCGGCTCGCGCTACGTGGAGGTGTTCACACGCCTGGCCGGCGACCTGGCGTGATCATCGGAGTCGTCGCCGAGTTCCGCGGGAGGGGACATGACGATGGAGCGGATGGAGCGCGCGGCGCGGATTCTGGCCCGCGCGCACCGCGTGGTGGTCAGCAGCGGGGCGGGGATGAGCAGGGAAAGCGGCATCCCCACCTTCCGCGACGCCATGGAGGGGCTGTGGGCCAACTACGACCCGCAGGAGCTGGCCACGGAAGCGGGATTCCGCGGCAATCCGCGCCGCGTGTGGACGTGGTACGCGCAGCGCCGTGAGCGCATCTGCCAGGCGCAGCCGAACCCGGGGCACCACGCGCTCGTCCGGCTGCAGGAGATCGTTCCGCGGCTGACGGTGATCACGCAGAACGTCGACGGGCTGCACGCGCAGGCCGGCTCCGCGGACGTGGTGGAGCTGCACGGCAACATCCGCCGCGTAAAGTGCCTGGACCGCGGCCATCCCTGCGACGGCCCGCTGCCGCCGTACGCGGACGACCAGGACCCGCCGCCCTGCCCCATCTGCGGATCGCCCCTGCGGCCGGACGTGGTGTGGTTCGGCGAGATGCTGCCGGAGCAGGCGACGGAGCGTGCCTGGTCGCTGGCGGAGCGGTGCGACGCGCTGCTCCTCATCGGCACGTCGGGGACGGTGTGGCCCGCGGCGGAGCTGCCGCTGGTGGCGCGGCGCCACGGCGGGCTCGTCATCGAGGTCAATCCCGCCCCGTCGGAGCTGACCCACCACGCCGACGTGTTCCTGCAGGGCCCCTCCGGCGAGGTGCTCCCCGCGCTGGTGGAGGCCGTCGCCCGGCAGCGCTCCTCGAGCACCTGATCGAACCGCGAAAAGAAGCGTCACACGGAGCAACGGAGCGACGGAGGGACTGATTTGGTCCGCCGTTGCTCCGTTGCTCCGTGTGAGGTCGTTCTCTGGCGGCGTGGAGTGTCCTCCCTCGCCCGCCCGTCGTCCCCGCCGGGCGACAGCGGTCTGCGGTGCAACAATGCGCGGAATCGCACAAACAGTTGCGCGGCATCGGGATGCGGATGGATGGCGTCGGTGTACGGGCATTGCGTCCGGGAGCGCGCGTTCCGGCCCGCGCCCCTCCCCCCGTCCGCGAACCCGTCATGTCGCCGCAACTGCGCCGTTCCATCCCCTTTCTCCTGCTGGCCGCGCTCCTCCTGTCCGCGTGCGAGGCCGCGTACCACCCCACCCAGGTCCCCGGCAGCGAAGCGCGCATGTCGGGGCAGGCGCGCCGCTACCTGGACAGCGCCCTGAGCCTGATGCAGAACCACTCGCTCTCCAGGCGCGAGGTGGACTGGCCGCGGTTCCGCGAGCAGATCTACCTGCGCGCGGACGGCGCCGAGGTGCCGGCGCACACGTACACCGCCATCAGCTACGCGCTGAAGTCGCTGAACGAGCACAGCTTCTTCATCCCGCCCAGCACCGGGATCGGCGGCCCGGCGCAGCCCTCCCTGTGGCCGGACATGTCGGCGCGCACGCTCAACGGGCGCTTCGGGTACCTGCGCACGCAGACCTTCAACAGCCGCGACGGCGACGCGCACGCGCAGGCGTACCACGACCTCATCCGCCAGGCGGACGCGGGCGCGCCCTGCGGGTGGATCGTGGACATGCGCTCCAACCCCGGCGGCAACATGTGGCCCATGCTGGCGGGGGTGGGGCCCATCCTGGGCGAGGGGAGCCCCGGCTCGTTCATCGACGCCGACGGGGTGCAGACGCCGTGGTTCTACGAGGGCGGCATCTCCGGGGTGGTGCGCGACGGGCGGCGGGTGAGCGCCGCGCGCGTGGCGCGTCCGTACCGCCTGCAGCGCCCGGACCCGCCCGTGGCGGTGCTCACCGGCGTCAACACCGCCAGCGCGGCGGAGGCCGTGGTCATCGCCTTCCGCGGGCGGCCGGACACGCGCAGCTTTGGCCTGGTCACGCGTGGCGTGCCCACCGCCAACACCTCGTACGACATGCCCGACGGGGCCGTGGTGGTGCTGACGACCGCGTGGGAGGCGGACCGCAACGGCGTTATCTACCGCACCCGCATCGAGCCGGACGAGACCATCGTCGGCGTGGAATCGACGAACCTGGACCATGACGATACCGTCCAGGCGGCGCTGGCCTGGCTGGCGGCGCACCCCGCCTGCCAGGGGTCAGCGGGTGAAGGGGGGAAGGGGTGATGAAAAGGAGGACGCGGAGAGGGCCATCATCCGCGTCCTCTTTTTTTGGTTCATCGCGGATTTCGTTGCACGCACGAAGTCTGCGCCGTGAGCTGTCATTTCGAAGGAGGCGCCCACGAGGACTTGCCTCATGCAGGATC
>DATABT010000299.1:0-8401 GCA_036259455.1 Longimicrobium sp.
TGCAACTACAAGGTTGGAGTCTGGTGACTTCACGGGCGCGGAGCGGGATTACCGAGAAGCTCTGAGAGTTGCGACGCTGAACTCAAATTCGGAGATGATGGCGGGAATTCCAGGAAACCTTGCCGAGCTGGCGCTGCGTCAGGACAAGTATCGTGAGGCGGAAGGGTTGGCTCGTGAAGCAGTCGAGCGTTCCGAGAACCTGGGTCGTCAAGAACTGATCTCCGGAAACGCACATCGGCTTGCTCAGGCGCTGCTGCACCAGGGTGATCCTGCAGCTGCCCTGCCGTATGCACTGCGTGCGACAGAGATCGCAACCCGGCTCAGACTACCTGACGAGGAAGTCAGTCGCGCGCTTTTGGAGGACTGCAAGGACTTGATCCACCGGGATGAAAAATCTGGATAGCACTGACGGATTCCGATGAACTCAGAGCGTCACATCCAGATGAATAGATGTCAGGCGCCGCCGGTGCAGGCGCCGGCGCGGCGCACTCGGCGCGGCGACAGGGTGTCGTGCGCCAAGCTCCCGGCCGATGCTTCTATGGCGTGGGTCACCGCCGCGCACCAGGTCGCGAGGCGCTTC
This sequence comes from Longimicrobium sp., assembly GCA_036259455.1. Classification (GTDB taxonomy): domain Bacteria; phylum Gemmatimonadota; class Gemmatimonadetes; order Longimicrobiales; family Longimicrobiaceae; genus Longimicrobium. Next base: position 581 of record DATABT010000299.1, read on the forward strand.
CGCGAGCGTACGTGCGGCGCGGCTGTCTCGCGCGAGCCGCTGAAACGGCCGAGCTCCGGGCGCGCCACGCCGGTGCGCACCCCCGCTGTCAGCTTCTGGTCGATAAGTACTTCCATTGCGGACGCGCGGCGTGGGCGGAAGTAGCTGACGTGGTGCCCGCAGAACTACGATCCGGCCTTCCGCTCACCGGTGTAGCTGGGTGCCCGTTTCGCACCCCGAGCTCCCACTTTTCCGGAGAGGACGCCATGGTTCGCGCACTCGCTTTCCTCACGCTCTGGCTGGCGGCCGCATGTGCCGCAACGCGGCAGGCACCTACGGCAGGGCTTGAGGGAACATACGCGCTAGTGGAGGTGGACGGTCAGCCACTCTCCCCCCAAACGGAGGGGGAGCCAGGCTACATCCTGGACGCCGCCAGCGTCACCTTCGTTTCCCCTGGCCGCTTCACCCTGTATGTTCGCGCCCATCGCGCGGGCACCAGCGAGAGCATGGAGCGTGTCCTGGGCGGCACCTACACAGTCGCGGGCGCGACGGTCACGCTGACGCCCGACGACAGTGCGGAGGCCAGCGGGGCTCCGGAGACGCTCACAGTCGAGCCGGGAGGGGGGCTCGTAAGCCGCTCCTCGGGCAAGTCACTGGTCTTTCAGCGACGCTAAACCCATTCACCCGTTGACGTCCACGGCTACGCGGGCAGCCACGCCGGCGAACCAGGCGTTGCAACCGACTCCAGGCCCGGGCTACAGTGCGGGTACAAGCGTCCGCGCAGCCCAGGCGCGCTCCTGACAGAGGCGGAGAGTTGAACTTCAAAGCAGCGACCGACCGGCTACCCGAGTAACGTTTACCCGAGATCGCCGCAGTGTGTGGCGCTGCGGTCAACTCGATCGAACGTGCTGGAATGGATCCCCCCTTGTGTCGATATGTGGAACCGCTGACCCCCGTCGACGCCGTGCCGCTGTTCGCGCCGCTGCACGCGGAGCTCGTGGCGCTGCTGCGCGGGCTGGATGACGCGGATTGGGCGGGGCCCACGGTGGCGGGGGCGTGGCGCGTGCGCGACGTGGCGGCGCACCTGCTGGACGGCGAGCTGCGCCGGCTCTCCGCGGCGCGCGACGGGGTGCAGCTGGCGGCGGACGGGCCCGTCGAGTCGTTCGGCGACGTGGTGGGGCTCATCAACGGTCTGAACGCGAGCGGCGTGGCGTACGCGCGGCGGCTGAGCCCGCGCATCATCACCGACCTGCTGGAGGTCACCGGCCGCTGGATCTCCGGCTACTTCGCCTCCCTGCCGCCGCACGAGACGGCGACGTGGCCCGTGGCGTGGGCGGGCGAGGCGCGGTCGGAGAACTGGATGGACGTTGGCCGCGACTACACGGAGCAGTGGCACCACCAGATGCAGATCCGCGACGCCGTCGGCGCGCCGGGGCTGCTGCAGCGCCGGTGGCTGCATCCGCTGCTCGATCTGTCGGTGCGCGCCTTCCGCCGCGCGTACCAGGGCGTCGAGGCGGCGGAGGGCACGGCGGTGGTGTTCGAGGTGCGGGCGGAGGGCGAGAACACCTGGTCCGTCGTACGCCAGGCGGACGGGTGGGAGGTGTTCCGCGGCGCGGCGCCCGGCGCGGCGGCGCGGGTGCGGACGGACGCGGACACCGCGTGGCGGCTGCTGTACCACGCGCTCTCGCCCGAGGCGGCGCGCGCCCGCGTCTCCGTGGAGGGAAATGCCACGCTGGCGGAGCCCATCATCCGTACGCGATCGGTGATGGTGTAGAAACGCGGCACCCGCGGTGCGTAGACGAAAGGGCAGTCCGTTCCGCCTGAACCGTGGCCGCCCCGTGCTTGCCGAGCTCGCGCTCGAACTTGTTTTCGAGCTGGTGTGGCAGGGGATCGAACCCGTCGTGCTCGCCGTCTGTCGCGTGATCCAGGCGATGCTGAACCGCTGGACGGTCGGCCTGCTCTGGATCGGCGCGGCGGCGTCGACGGCCTGGCTGGCCCGCATCGGCCACGGTGCGTCTCCCGGGGCCCTCACGCTGGCCACCACCGCGTTCATGCTGCTGACGCCACTGGCGTTGATGGCGACCTTCCACGTCCGCCGCCGCTCCGCCAGCCGGTACCGCAATCCCCGGTCGCGCGCGGCGCGGCGGCACGGAAACAGATCCGCGCCTGCCCGCCCGGTGCCGTGCTGACCATCATCCTGTGCCTGCTGGGCTGCACCGTCCTGTGGCTGTTGGGCGAGATCGCCGGCCACATGCTGGGCGGGCTGATGGGCCGGGCACTCCCGCCCATCCTGCGGCCGGCGGAACGCGCCGCCCGTCGGATGCTGAACCGCTGGACGGCGGCGCTGCTGTGGATCGCCGCGCCCGCCTCGTACGCGCTCCTCCCCGCCACCCTCGGCTCGCCCTCGTCCGCCATCCGCACGGCGGGATTCCTCGCGTTCCTGGGGATGACGCCGCTCGCGCTGATGGCCACGCTGGCCGTCCGCGAACGCCGTCGCCCCGGCGGCATCGTCCGCCGCGGCGAGCTCTACCGGCCGGCCACTCCGCCGCGCTCGTGATTCTCCCGACCCGCACGCCGGCTGGATGATGGTGGCGGATGCCGTGCCGCCGCGCTTTCTCGCGGACGCCATGCTCGGGCGGCTGGCGCGGTGGCTGCGCACGCTGGGGTTCGATACGCGCTACGATCCGGCCATCCACGACCCGGAGTTGGTGGCGCCGGCGGCGGCGGAAGGGCGCGTACTGCTCACGCGCGACCGGCACCCGATCGAGCACCTGCGGCCCGGCCGCGCGCTGCTGGTCACGGACGAAGCGCCCCTCGCCCAGCTGCGGCAGGTGGTGGAAGCGTGCCATCTCGCGCCCCCGGCGGAGCCGTTCACCCGCTGCCTGGTGTGCAACGGCGCGCTGCGATCCGCCACGCCGGCCGAGGCGGCCACGCGGGTGCCGGAGGCCAGCCGCGCACTCCCCGGGCCGGTTCTCTCGCTGTCCCGACTGCGGCCGCGTATACTGGCACGGCTCGCACACGCGCCGCATGCGCGAGACCCTCGCCGCCGCGCTGCCGGGGTGGATGGGGTGAGAGGGAGTTGAAAGATCCTCTCCCCGGCACGGGGTCATCCCGAAGCTTCCGCCGCGCAAGTCCCTGTCCTTGCACGACCCGCGGCGGCCTCCGAAGCGCCGTGCACCATACAGTTCTGCGGGGGCGCTTCCTGAATGGAAAGGACGCTGGGCGAGGTCGAAGCCGGCGTCGGCCACCAGCACGGGTGAGTAGATTTCTCAGTCGGCGCCACGGGTTCCTGCACCGGCCAACGATCACCCGGGCGCCTTCTTCGAAATGACAACCGGGCGCGAGCGACTTTCATCCGGGAGGGTGCGGCGCGCGATCACATCCCCCAGACCTTCACGTTCTTCCGCTCCTGTGATCCATCCCGAACCAATCATCCTGAGCTGGAGCGGCGGAAAGGACAGCGCGCTGGCGCTCGCGCGGCTCCGGACCGACCCGCGCATTCGGATCGTCGGGCTGCTGACGACGGTCACCGACGGCTACGACCGCGTGAGCATCCACGGCGTGCGGCGGTCGCTGCTGCATGCGCAGGCCGCGGCCATCGGCGTGCCGGTGCACGAGGTCACGCTGCAGCCGGAAAGCTCCAACGACGCGTACGATGCGGCGCTGGCGGCGGCGCTGGGCGCGCTGCGCGAGCGGCACCCGGGCGTCCGGCGGGTGGCGTTCGGCGACATCTTTCTGCGCGACGTGCGGCAGTACCGCGAGGAGCGCATCGCGGCGCTGGGCTTCGAGGGCATCTTTCCGCTCTGGGACGAGCCGTCGGACGCGCTGGCGCGGGAGGTGATCGAGTGCGGCATCCGCGCGCGCCTGGTCTGCGTGGACACGCACGCGCTCCCCGCCACGTTCGCCGGGCGCGCGTACGACGCGGCGCTGCTGGCGGAGCTGCCGGACGGCATCGATCCCTGTGGTGAGAACGGCGAGTTCCACACCTTCGTCTCCGCGGGCCCCGGCTTTCGCGCGCCGATCCCGTACGAGGTGGGGGAGATGGTGATGCGCGGCGACCGCTTTGCCTACTGCGATCTCCTTCCCGCGGAGGACGGATGACGGACGCGAATCATCCGCCGGATCCGCCCACGCTCGTCTTCATCATCGGTCCGCCGGCGGTGGGCAAGATGACGGTGGGGCACGCGCTCGCCCGCCGCACGGGGCTCAGGCTGTTCCACAACCACCACACCATCGACCTGGTGCTGAAGTTCTTTCCCTTCGGCACGCCGCCGTTCGCGCGGCTGGTGGACGAGTTCCGGCGCAGGATCTTCGAGGAGGTGGCGGAGAGCCCGCTGCCGGGGCTCATCTTCACCTACGTCTGGGCGTTCGACATCCCCGCGGACCACGCCTCCGTGGCGCGCCTGGCCGACATCTTCGCGTCGCGCGGCGGGCGCGTGGTGTACGTGGAGCTGGAGGCCACGCAGGAGGAGCGGCTGCGGCGCAACGAGACGGAGTTTCGCCTGGCCGAAAAGCCGTCCAAGCGCGACGTGGCCCGCTCGCGCGCCCTGCTGCTGGAGCACGACGCGGCGTATCGCCTCAACTCGTCGGGCGAGCTGGACGGGCGCGACGACTACCTGCGCATCGACAACACGCTGCTGCCGCCGGAGGAGGCCGCGGAGCGCATCATCCGCCACTTCCATCTCCCGCTCCTCTCGCCCGCCTGAATCGCGGCATTGTCGGCCGGGAGGCGCGTGCGTACTGTTCGGGGAACCGCCTGCGCATCCACCCGCACGTCCACGTCCATGACCAACCCGGTTCGCGCCGCGGCGGGCATCTGCCTGTCCCTGCTGCTCGCCACGGCCGCGCGGGCGCAGACGCCATCCACCACCCCGACGGAGACGGTCGTGACCACACGGGCTACGGGAACGTTCGAAGTAAAGCTGGCGCCGCAGGAGACGGCGGCGCCGCTCGGCAGAATGACCATCGACAAGCAGTTCCGCGGCGACCTGGAGGGCACCAGCAAGGGCGAGATGCTGGCCGTGCAGGGCGGCGTGGAGGGCTCCGCCGGGTACGTGGCGATGGAGCAGGTGACGGGGACGCTGGCCGGCCGCACGGGCACCTTCTCCCTGCAGCACAGCGGCACCATGGACCGGGGTGCGCCCTCGCTGGTCATCTCCGTGGTCCCCGACAGCGGCACGGGCGAGCTGGCGGGGTTGAGGGGGACGATGAACATCCTCATCGAGGGCGGGCGGCACTCGTACACGTTCGATTACTCGCTCCCCGCCACGCCATGAGCGCCGAGACGGAAGAGCTCCCCGACGACGCGGAGTACTCCTGGTGGCGCGACACGCACCCGGACGGCTACGTGCTGGCGGTGCGCGCCCGCTCCGCGCCGCTGCTGCACAAGGCCGGCTGCCCGGAGGTGGACCGCGACGTCCATCCGGGGCGGCTGAAGGCCAGGGGCGCGCGGCAGATCTGCTCGGACGCCAAGTCCGCGCTGCGGGCGTGGGTGGCGCGCGAGCTTCCGGACGAGAGCGGCCTCGTGGGCCGCTGCCCCAAGTGTGGCCCGTAATCCGTTCGCTCCATCGGACCCAGGAGTGTCTCAGGAGGGAGCGCCCCCGCGCGGAACCTGAGACCCGGCAAATGCCTGCGACGCGGCCGGCCCTGGCCGGCGCGGAGCGGGAAAACGGGTGAGTAGATTTCTCAGCCGGCGCCGCCGGGTTCCTGCACCGGCAGAGATTACGCGGGCGCCTCCTTCGCAATGACAGTTGCGGCGTGGGGCGACGACTCCGGATCACGTCCCGGGCAAGACGTGTGGCACCCGTTCCTGGCGAGGCACCCCGATGCGGTGGGACGTGTTCATCAGCCATGCGCGCGAAGACAGGGCCACCGTGGCCCGTCCCCTGGCGGACGCGCTGCGGCGGCGCGGGCTGCGCGTCTGGCTCGACGAGCAGGAACTGGTGCTGGGCGACAGCGTGCGCCGCAAGGTGGACCAGGGGCTGGCGCGCTCGCGCTGGGGGGTGCTGGTGCTCAGCCGCGCGTTCCTGGACAAGGAGTGGCCGCGGGCGGAGCTGGACGGCCTGCTGCCGCGCGAGCTGGCCGGGGAGCGGGTAATTCTTCCCGTGTGGCACGGGGTGACGGGCGCGGAGGTCGCGCGCCGCTCGCCCATCCTGGCCGCGCGGCTGGCCGTGGACACGGCGCAGGGGCTTGACGCCGTCTGCGCGACCATCCTCGCCGCCATCGCCCGCGACGTGTCCGTGCCCACGGCGGAGCCGCCGCGCCCGGCGCTGCTGGCGCTCTGGCGCGCGCTGCTGGAGAACCCCGGCTATTCGCGGTGGGAGGTGAGCCGCCAGCTGGAGCAGCGCGAGGCGTACGCCGGCTACGACGTGGGCGGCTACACCCTGCGGGAGCTGGTGGGGATCGGGGGGACGGGAGCGGTGTTCCGCGCGGTGCATGCGGCCTTCGGACGAACGGTGGCGCTCAAGCTGCTCTTTCCCTTCGGCGACGATCTGCGCGTCGTCACCCGGGCGACGGAGCGCGCGGTGCGGGGCCTTTCCTCCCTGCGCGATGCCGGGATCGCCCCGCTGCTGGACTACGGGTACCTGCGCATCGGCGCGGGGGCGGCACCGTACCTGGCGTCGGAGTTCATCGACGGGACCACGCTGCTGGAGTGGAGCCGCGCACTGGAGGCGGAGGCCGCCGCCGACCCGCGCGCCGTGCTGTCGCGCCGGCTGAAGGTGGCGATCGCTGCGACGGAGGCGCTGGGAAAGGCGCACGGGGCCGGCTTTGTGGACCCGCTGGGCATTGGCACCACCGGCATCATGCACGGCGACCTTAAGCCGGGGAACATCCTGGTCCGCCGCAAGGACGAACGGCCCGTGCTGCTGGACTTCATGATGCCCGACATCCAGCGGATGGCGTCCGAGCGGCTGGACAGCTGGAACCGGTGGGAAAAGGACACGGAAGGGATGTACCAGGTCCGTCTCCCGGTCAGCAGGGAGTTGGGGACGCCGGGGTACGTGCCGCCGGAGCAGGAGAAGGACGGCATCGTGACGCCGCGGTCGGACGTGTACTCGCTCGGCCGCACCTTCGAGGATCTGTTCCTTCCCGACACGCCGGGATGGCGGTGGCCGCACTCCGCCTCCGGTCCCTGCGCGGCTGCGGAGGCGGAGATCGGCCGGCTGATCGGCGCGATGAAGGCCCGGCAGCCGGAGGCCCGCCCCGCCTCCGCCGCCGAGGTGCTGGCGCGCCTGCGCGAGATCCGCGCGATGCACGAAGCCGGCGCCCCCGCCGGCGCGCCCGGCTGATGGTGTTGCTGAACCAGGTGGATCGAGTGAAGCGCCGCGCGCACCCGGTCGGATGAAAGTCGCTCGCGCCCGCGGCTGTCATTTCGAAGGAGGCGCCCGCGTGATCGTGGTCGGTGCAGGGCTCCGTGGCGCCGACTGAGAAATCCACTCGCCCGTGCTGGTGACCCGTTTTCTCGCTCCGCGCTCGCCTGCCTTTCTTCCCATTCACTCGTCGGGCGCCGCGCGCACCCTGTACATGAAAGTCGTCCACGCCGTGGCTGTCATTTCGAAGGAGGCGCCCGCGTGATCGCCGCCGGTGCAGGAACCCGTGGCGCCGACTGAGAAATCTACTCACCGATGCTGGTGGCCCGTTTTCTCGTTCCGGGCTCGCCCGGAGTTCCTTTCCATCCCTGGAACCTCTCGCGCGGAACCCGAAGCCAGGCAACGGCTCGCGGCGCGCCCATGGTTCCGCGTGGGGACAGAGTCTGGTGCGGCGCCTCCCTCAGGATGACTTCCTGTCCGCCTGGTTCAGCTCCTTCGGAATGACAGATCGCGGCACGTGTGCGGAGCGCCG
>DATABT010000300.1:0-7367 GCA_036259455.1 Longimicrobium sp.
CTGCTTGACTGGGATCAGCGAGAGCGAGAATGCTGGCGAGGCACTCTTGGAAATCGTAAAATCCGTGCGCGAAGCACTGAGTGCGGACATACGAGAAGACTTCGACGACCGGCTACTGCAGACGGGCCTCATCCCCGCACATTACCAGTTGTATTCTGCCCCGCGCTATGTGATCCGCTGGCGAACGCTTTACAGGATTGAGGAGGGATTCCCGAGACTTCTCGCGTCCTCACTGCCGCCCGGGGTTGAAGACGTCACATATGCTGTCGCCGTTGCAGCGTGCACCCCATTCACCGTGCCTCTTACAGCGACACTCGACAGCATCACCAGTTTAAGAGCAGACACCTAGTGAGTACCGAGCAAGACCGCTTCGCCGAATTCCTCGCAAACCTGCGCTCGCGCGTGAATAATCGCGTCATCGAGGTCGCAGAGGACGATTCCGGTGCCGTACCCATTGGGTTCCGGGAGGAGGCATTCACTCAGGTAGCCTTAGAGATGCTGGAGGATCTTGGCCAGATCTCCGGCGGTGAGATCTGCTACTTCGATCGCCGGCTTGGTCGCAGTACGGGAAAGCTGAACGCCTGGAACGTTGACGAGGAGAATGGACAGGTTGATCTGTTCACCACGATCTACCGTGGTCTGGAGACTCCCACGACGATTACTGCTACCGATCTTAGTCAAGCCATTCGACGCGCAGCGCATGTGTATGGGGAGGCACACAGCGGGATTCATGAGCAAATGGAACCTGCATCTCCAACTTACGATATGGTCCAGAGGTTGCACCAAGTCTGGCATTCCATCACGCGCCTTCGCGTCATCGTGATCGCCGACGGTATCGCGGCAGAACTCGGTAACGTTGATTTTGACAGCAAGAGACTTGAGATTCGTGTTGAAATATGGGACTTTCGCCGTCTATTTCGCCTTTCCGCATCAGGTCTTCCGTATGAGGCAACAAAGATCGATCTCGTAGAGAAGTTGGGAGCGCCATTGCCTTGCCTGCCAATGCCGGAAAGCGGTGCTGACTACGGCTGCTACCTTGCCATCATCCCAGGCGCGTTACTTCATTCGCTCTATCATGCCTACGGTCCAAGACTGTTGGAACTCAACGTCCGGTCTTTTCTTCAAGCGAGGGCAAAGGTAAACCGAGGCATTCGTGATACGCTCAAAACGGAGCCTGCACGGTTTTTAGCGTACAACAATGGGATCTCTGCGACTGCAGAGCATGTGGAAATCGCGGACTGCGGTGACGGAGTTCCCGGCATTACCCGGATAACAGGTCTGCAAATCGTCAACGGAGGGCAGACCGTCGCTTCTATCCACCGCGCACGTGAGCGAGACCATGTTGACTTGAAAAATGTGTACGTACAGGCAAAGCTCTCGATAGTCCGACCTGAACACATCGAAACACTCGTCCCACTAATCAGTCGTTATGCGAATACGCAGAATAAGGTTAATGAGGCTGATTTCTCAGCGAATCATCCATTTCACGTGAGGCTCCAACAACTCTCGGAAACAATTTGGACCCCAGGGGAGCAGAGCCGCTGGTTTTATGAACGTGCACGAGGACAGTACGAGGTAGCTCGGTCAAGAGAAGGGGACACGCCCGCTCGGCTCAGGCGCTTTGAGCTGGCTACGCCCCCACGGCAGCGGTTTGATAAGGTCGACCTCGCAAAATACCTCAATGCTTGGGGGCAGTTCCCGCACTTTGTCAGTAAAGGTGGACAGAAAAACTTTGTCCATCTTATGGAGCGGCTTGCAAAGTCACATCGTGAAAATTGGGAGCCAGATCCCGAATTCTTTCGTCAGTTGATCGCGCAGGCGATCATCTTTAGACGTGCGGAGAAGGTCGGTCGCCAGCACGCCTTCCCCGGGTATACCGCGAACGCGGTGGCATACACCGTCTCTCTCATCTCCTACCGGACTGCTGGGCGGTTAGACTTAGAGGAAGTATGGCAGAGCCAAGGTGTATCAACGGCTTTGGAGGACACCATCCGGGAGTGGCTGCCGCAGGTGCACTCCGGCATCATTGAGTCCGCCGGTTCACGCAACGTTACCGAGTGGGCGAAGAAGGAGGAGTGCTGGAGGCATATTCAAACGCTGCCGGTATCACTATCGCCGGAGATGGAAGTCGAACTAGCTGAAGGGCAACCTCTGCCGACGGTCGGTGATCAAGCAGGCCAACGAGGTATCGATCTGACGCCACGGGACAGAGAGAACATCGCCCGCGTCATGCAACTCTCGCCAGAGGAGTGGATCGGAATTAGTGGCTGGGGTGCTAGGTCGAACAAGCTTCAAGCGTGGCAGATTGGCATCGCAACAACGCTTGCCGGCTATGCGGCGACTGGCTGGGTAAAGGTTCCCTCGAAGAAGCAGGCACTCCAAGCGATTGAGATCCTCCGGATTGCAGAGGAGGATCCCGACGAGGTTTTGCTTGGCCTCAACGCCGAGAGGCCAGACTGAGCCGCTGGAGTACTATCGAACGGGGGATGTAGCCGTACTGATAGGACCCAACCATCTAAGCGAGGTCAGCCTCTGCGCGTGCACGGCGGCAAGTGGCCCAAGAGGCAGAGCGTCAGAGTAGCGGGGAGTCGCAGGCCGTCACGCCGCGTGCGTGTTGTTCCGCTGGGTGCTGACCGCGGCCGCCAGCTCCGCCACGTCGTCGGCGGCGGGGCCGCGGCGCTGGTCGGGGCGCAGGGTGCCGAAGGCGCGCACGGTCTGCTGCACGCGCAGCCAGTCGTGCATGCGGGCGGCTGCCTTGCCCAGGTGGGCCAGGGCGGTGGGGGCGTGGGGGGCGGCGCCGGGGCGCTCCTGCAGGTTCCAGGACTCCTTCCAGCTCATCTCGTAGGTGCGCGCGTCGCCCAGGGCGGCGGCGGCGTGGGCCAGCATGGCGTGGCAGGCCATCCGCATCCCCGGCTCGTTGAACATCGAGAGCATGCGGCGCAGCATGGGCACCGCGCGGTCCCACTCGCCGCGGCGAATCCACAGCTGCGTCACGTCGAACATCAGGTGCGGGTAGCCCGGGTGGGCGCGGCCGTACGCGCGCTGCGCCAGCTGGGCGAACCGCTCCGCGGCGTCCAGATCGTCGCCGGCGGCCATGCGCACGCGCATCAGCCCGTGCATGGCCTCGGCGCGGATGGCGCGCAGCTGCTGCCGGCGGGCCACGCGCGCCGCGAACAGGTAGTAGCGCTCCGCCGCGTCCAGCCGCTCCGCGCGCAGGTAGATTTCGCCCAGGGCAATGCAGGCGCCGCCGTAGCTCTCCCAGTCCTTGCCGCGGCGCGCCAGGCCGATGGTGCGCCGCAGCCAGGTCTCCGCCCGCGCCATCCGCCCCCACTGCAGCGCCAGCCGCCCCACCTCCAGCGCCGGCGCGGGATCCTCCGGGCTGGCCAGCGCCCCCGCCTGCGCGAAGGAGACGGCCGTTCCCATCCCTCCCCTTCCCCGCGCCCACCGCGACACCTGCAGGCACATCAGGGTCACCACGGCCGCGCTGGCCTGCGCGGAGTGCGAGACCACCGTGGCCAGCGTGCTCAGCGCCAGGTCCAGCTCCGGGTCCAGCCGCGTCTGCGGGGGCTCGCGGCGGCGGATTTCGGCGTTGGGGGAAAAGAGCGCCGTCCGCCGGTCTTCGGGGGTGGCGGCCCACAGCGACACGTCGCGCAGGGCCGTCCACAGCAGCAGCGAGAGCTCCGGGGGAAACTCGTCCAGCACGTGCACGCCCTCCAGCGTCTCCCCCGGCTCGCGGGTCACGGCGGGCGGCAGACACCACGGCCGGTGCGTCCCGCGCCGTCCGGGCGTCGCCCGGCGTACAATCCGTACTTTCTTTGATTGCGCCATTTTGCCGCCTCTCCTGATGCCGTGCGCCTTTTATCCACCGAAATGCACAACGTGAACGGCGAAGGTGCCCGTCCGGCGACGAACAGAAAAGTCGCGAGGAGAGGCGGATTCGGTGTGTGTGCGCCGGCGTGCGTGTCCACGGATCAACGGCGGGCTGGCACCTCCCGCGGCCACCGTTCGCGGATTCCCTGCTACGGCGCTGACACTGGCGCGGGACGCGGACGGAGCGGGCCGGGGAGCGCCCGCGCGCGGGCTGGCGGGTCGTCGCGGCCCGAATGCGTCAGCTGTTCGCGCGGTGGCGAATTTGTGGTGCAGTGGAGGTGTTTGGCCGCGTGGAGTGGCGGGACAGGTGTGTGAGAATGTACAATATAAACAGCCGGGCACGGGCCCGGCGGTCACGTTCTACTCCCACAACCAGACGGGTCCCCATGATGAGCCATCGCATTCTCCCCGCCACGCTCCTGCTGTGCATCCTGGCCGCCGCCTGCGGCGAGAACCCTGCCGGGGTCACGGCCGCCCAGCCCGCCGGCCCCGCCTATGACGGCGGGGGATTCACCATGGGCTCAGGGGGAATCGGCGCGCAGACGAGCGCGGACGAGGTGGAAACGGAGACGCTCGGCGCCGATGGCTCCACGAGTGGCTCCGGCGGCCGCGGGACGGCCTCACCGACGGAAAACACGACGGCTTCCGTGGACGGGGGAGGCTTCACGATGGGTTCCGGAGGCTGAACGTCAGACTTTTCCCAGCCGCTCCGGTCCGTACTGCCGCTTTCGCTTCCAGGTGGGCCCCCGCCAGGCGGAGAGGGCCGTGGCCATCTCGTTCGCGAGCTGAATTACGTGGCGGGCCTGTGATTCGCTCGGCGAGGACACAATGCCCCTTCGCCGGTCTCGCGCGTGCTCCAGAACCATGCGCGAGACCGCGCCTGCCTCGGCGTCGGGGCGGCTGGCGGCGATCTCCAGGCTGCGCAGGGCGTACTGTTCCGCCTCTTCCCACCGTTCGAGCAACCAGGCTCCCCACGCAAGGTTGGCGAACGCGCCCGACGCGAAGTAGTCGTAGAGCCCTACACGCCGAAGTACCTGCTCCGCGGCGTGATCGTAACCTGCCGTGTCGGTGATCCCCGCGCTCGCGCGTGCCAGCGTGCTCCAGCCGATCACCTGCTCCTGCGGCGGGATCTTCGAGCGCATCACCGCCTTCAGCAGGGGTACCGCGGAACGGTAGAGGTCCATCCGCACGAGCAGGAATCCCAGATCGTGCGCCAGGGCGGGAAACCGGGCGTGGTGGCGCGGATACCACTGCAGCGCCGTCTGTGCCTGCCGGAGCGCTTCATCGAACTCTCCGCCTTCGGCCGCGAGCGCCATCAGATCGTGCCGCGTCTGCGCCGCGAGCCATCGTTCACCCGAAAGGCTGCGTGCCGCACGCGCGGCGGTAAAGTAGTGCGCCCGCGCCGCGGCCCGGTCGCCGAGGGATTTCTTCACGTGCCCCAGCCCGAGGTGCGCGCGGACGTACGAGCGCCACTTGCGTTGCAGGCGTGCCAGCGTCATGGCGCGCTCGTAGTACAGGGCGGCGCGGGGGCTCTCGCCCAGGATGCGGTTGGCGCGGCCGGCGGCCAGGGCGCGGCGCGCGCTGTCGGGCACCAGGGCGGCGGCGGCTTCGGCGCACTGGATGGCGGGCTCCTCGGCGCCGCGCTCCAGCGCCCACTCGCCGATACGCAGCAGCGCGTCGGCCGCGTCGCTGCGCGAGCCAATGCCGTGCAGGTAGTCGGCCAGGGTGCGCAGCGCGTCGTCCAGGGCGGGCACGCACCCGAACGCCGCGCCAAAGCGGTCCAGCGCCTCCGCGTGCCCATGCGCCTGGTCCGCGTCCTGGCCGCCGCGGACGCGCCACACCGCGTACCACACGGCCCAGGCAAAGTCGTCGCCCAGGTCGCGCAGGGCGGGGAGCATGGCCAGCGACGGCCGCGGGTCCGGCGCGCAGGGAACCAGCCGCGGATGGATTCCTCTCAGGCGGTTCGTCATTGTCGGAAGGAGGTAAAGCAGATCAGACAGTTTTTACGGCCTGGCGAACATTAGGCTGCCAACCCGTTAGGCGCCATAGTGTGTCAAACCGGCATGCTCCCCGCCCGCCCCGTTCCACGGCCGCGCGCCACGCGAAGACCGGTACGGGGGGAGAAGGTGCAGGTGGTCAGAATGCTGGCCGGAAGCCGATCATTCCATCCACCCGGCGCCCTGCCCGGTGCGGCAGGTCCTGTCCCGTCGGGCGCGCGTCATCTTTCGCTCGACCGGAATTCTGAAGGCGCCGCAAGGGCCCCTGCTTTCCTCTCGCCCCTTCCTTCCGCGCGCGCCGCGTGACGCATGCCCCCAGCCACGGACGAGGCAGAACGGGACTGCGGCGCGCCGCGTGTTCCGCCGGTTCGCATCTTGCCACAGGAGCGGGGTTCGCCGGCACCCCCCGCCGGCCTCGGGAGCAAGATGCACGGGCACAGGCAATGGCTCAGGGACTCGAAAGCCTGCTTACCGGCCACACGCTGGTAAAGCGGTACCAGATCGAAGATGTGATCGGCCGGGGCGGCTTCGCGGTGGTGTACCGCGCCATGGACACCCGCCTGGGCCGGCCCGTGGCGGTAAAGGTCATCACCCTTTCCGCCCACGACCCGGAGCAGCGCGAGACCCTGCGCCAGCGGCTGCACAAGGAGGCGCAGTCCGCCGCCAGCCTGCCGCACCATCCCAACCTGGTGACCGTGCACGACGTGGGCACCGACCCGGAGCTGGGGCTGGACTTTCTGGTGATGGAACTGCTGCGGGGCGAGAACCTGTCGCAGGCGCTGGCCCGCGACGGCAAGCTGCCGCTGGACCGCGCCCTCTGCGTTCTGCGCGACACCGCCCAGGGCCTGGCCGTGGGGCACCGGGCGGGGCTCATTCACCGCGACGTGAAGCCGGGGAACATCTTTCTGGCCGAGGCCATGGAGGGCAACGCCGACGACGTTCGCGTCTGCCTGCTGGACTACGGCATCGCGCAGGCCATCGAAGACGACCAGACGGTCACCCGCGGCGCCGGCGCCAACCCGCTCTCGCCCGCGTTCGCCTCGCCCGAGCAGGTGCGCGGGGAGCGCAACCTGACCGCGGCCACGGACGTCTTCAGCCTGGGGGTGGTGGGATACCAGCTGCTCACCGGGGAGCGGCCGTTCACCAGCGAGCCGGGGCAGCTGCCCACGGGGTGGAAGGTGCGCACGCCCATCCACGAGCTGAACCCGCAGGTGCCGGCGCAGGTGGAGCAGGTGGTGATGAAGGCGATGGCGGTGGAGCCGGGCGACCGCTATCCCGACGCCGACGCCTTCGTGCAGGCGCTGGAGCACGCCACGCACAGGCCGCTGCAGAGCCGGGTGCACGATGCGCTCTCGCACGTGGCCGTGCCACCGCCGGTGATCGACTCCGAGGAGGACGACGGGACCATCGTCGCCCCCGTCCGCCGGTCCCGCCCCGCCGCGGGCGTCGCCGCGGCGGGGCGGGACCGGCGGACGGGGGCGCCGATGGTCCCGTCGTGCT
>DATABT010000301.1:0-28800 GCA_036259455.1 Longimicrobium sp.
TGGGCGGCGTGCTGATCGCCGGACTGAAGCTCATCGAGTACCGCTTCCTGGTGGTGGAGCACTCGGTCGAGATCTACGGCGGCATCGTGGCCCTGCTCTTTTCCGTGCTCGGCATCTGGCTGGGGCTCAGGCTCACCCGCACGCGCGGGACCGTCGTCGTGCGCGAGGTGGAGGTGCCGGTGGAAGTCCCCGTTCCCGTCCGCGCCCTCGAACCGTTCGCCCCCGACCCGGCGCGGGTGCGGGAACTGGGCATCACCCCGCGCGAGATGGAGATCCTGCAGGCCATTGCCGCGGGGCTCAGCACCCGCGAGATCGCCGCCCGGCTGTTCGTCAGTGAGAACACGGTGAAGACCCATTCGCGCCGCCTGTTCGACAAGCTGAACGCCCGGCGCCGCACGCAGGCCGTGCAGACCGCCCGGCAGGCGGGCCTCATCGCCTGATCGGGTGATTTTCGCCCATCCACACGCAAATCATCCATTCGGGTGACGCGAAAAACCGCGCGCCGTGCCTATCCTTACGGCACGGCGAACGGACGCCGGCTTTCCCCTCCCTCCGCATTCCAGGAGATCGGATCGATGAAGAAGACCGTCTGGACGTTCGGGCTGATCTCGGGCGCCATCCTGTCGGCCATGATGCTGCTTACGATGCCGTTCCAGCTGCGCATCGGGCCCGAGCGCGGGATGATCGTCGGCTACACCACGATGGTGCTCGCCTTCATGCTCGTGTACTTCGGCGTTCGCTCGTACCGCGACAACGTGGCGCGCGGGGAGATCGGATTCGGCCGGGCGATGGCGGTGGGAGCGCTCATCGTGCTGGTGGCGTCGGTGTGCTACGTGGCCACGTGGGAGCTCATGTACTATCAGCTGGCCCCCGAGTACGCCGCGCAGATGCAGGCGCACATGATCGAGCGGGCGCAGGCCGGCGGCGGCACGCCGCAGGAGGTCGCGGAGCGGGTGGCCGAGATCCAGCGCTTCGCGGAGATGTACCGGAACCCGGCCTTCAACGCCGCCATCACCTTCCTGGAGCCGCTGCCGGTGGGGCTGGTCTTCGCGCTCGTGTCCGCGGGAATCCTCAGTCGCCGCGGGCGGCGGCGCGACGGGGCGGGGGCGGTGATGGCGGGGGCGGCGGTAACGACCGGGCAGCTGATCCGCTGAACGGTCAGAGGTATGGCGCAACCAGGCGGTCGAGACGTGATCCTGAGTCATCCAGTGCTGCGCGCACCCGGTGGGATGAAAGTCGCTCGCGCCGATCTACTCGCCCGGGCAGGTGCCGATTCTGGTGAGGTCCGTCGGATCGGCAGGTCACCAGCACGGGTGAGTAGATTTCTCAGTCGGCGCCACGGGGTTGGTGCACCCGCGGCGATCACGCAGGCGCCTCCTTCGAAATGACAGCCGCGGCTCATGGTACGGGGTGCGGCGCTTCCCGTAGAATGCCGGGAGCGAGATGATGCTGGAGATGGAGCTAGACGGATACGCCGTCGCGCGGCTGGGGCTCGCGGATGCGCCGGCGGTGCAGGCGCTGTACGAGCGGTGCAGCGACTACCATGAGCTGGAGGAGGGAATCCCCACGCGACCGGGGGCCGCGGAGCACATGCTCACGGCGCTCCCGCCGGGAAAGGATGCCGCCGACAAGTACGTGCTGGGGATCCACACGCCGGAAGGCAGGCTGGCCGGCGTGCTGGACCTGATGCGCGACTATCCCGAGCCGGGCAACTGGTTCCTGGGTCTGCTGATGCTGGACCCGGACGTGCGCGCGTCCGGCCTGGGCGGCCGTATCTACCGCTCTGCCGCCCAGGCCCTCGCGCGGCGGGGATGCACCGCCGTCTACCTGGCGGTGCTGGAGCAGAACACGGCGGCCGAGCGCTTCTGGCGGCGGCAGGGGTTCGAGGAGCTCGGCCGCCACCCCTACACCTCCGCCACCGGCCACCGGAGCCGCGTGATGGTGATGCGCCGCATGCTGGCCTGACGCATCCGTAAACATCTGTGTCGCAGACGTCATCGTGAGTCATGCGGCGTGGGCGACTCGCGAATGCTTACGGATGACGTCTTCCGGATTCGACGGTCCACCAACACACCTGTCCAGGAATCAGGGTCACGAGCCTTTTACCGCAAGGAGAGAACGATGCAGCTCGGTGCGTTTTCCATCAGCCTGGCCGTCAGGGACCTGGCGGCGTCGCGGGCCTTCTACGAGAAGTTCGGGTTCACGGCGTTCGGTGGCGAACCCGCGCAGAACTGGCTCATCCTGAAGAACGGCGACACCGTGATCGGCCTGTTCCAGGGGATGTTCGAAAGGAACATGCTCACCTTCAATCCCGGGTGGGACAGCAACGCCAGACCCGTGGACGGCTTTACCGACGTGCGCGAGCTGCAGCGCCGCCTGAAGGAGCAGGGCGTGGAGCTGGCGGCGGAGGCGGACGAGACGACGTCGGGCCCGGCGTACCTCATGGCCATTGACCCCGACGGTAATCCCATCCTCATCGACCAGCACGTGTAGCGCGGAGCTCCTCCTTCCAGGCAGCGCGCGGCGCGGCACGCGCGTGGATCGGAGCGGGTGATCGCGCGGGGCCGATGGTGCGTTTTTCCGGGTACTTTCCGTGCGTCAGGGCGTGGTCCGCCACTGCCGTCCGGCAGCCGGGCCGCACGGAACACCGCCGCCTATCGAGAGATGCCGAAGAAGGCCCATCCGCCCGCACCGCCGGAAGGATTCCTCTATCGACCGGACGTCCTGCCCCCGGACGAGGAGCGGGAGCTGGTGGAGCACATCCGCGGGCTGCCGCTCAAGGAGTTCGAGTTCCACGGCTACGTGGGCAGGCGCCGCGTGCTCTCGTACGGCTGGCACTACGACTTCGGGGAGCGCAAGCTGCGGGAGGCGGAGGAGATGCCGGCCTTTCTGCTCCCGCTGCGGGAGCGCGCGGCGGCGTTCGCGGGCGTGGCGCCGGAGGACCTGCCGCACGCGCTGGTGACGGAGTACGGGCCCGGCGCGGCCATCGGCTGGCACAGGGACAAGGGCGTGTTCGGTGACGTGATCGGCGTGTCGCTGCTCTCGCCCTGCGTGTTCCGGCTGCGGCGCAAGGCGGGGACGAAGTGGGAGCGCTACTCGCTCACGGCGGAGCCGCGGTCCGCGTACCTCATGCGCGGACCGTCACGCACGGAGTGGGAGCACAGCATTCCCGCGGTGGATGACCTTCGCTACTCCGTTACCTTCCGCACGCTGAAGCCGGCACGCTGAAGCCGGCACGCTGAAGCCGTGCTCCGCCGGTCTCGGCGGACGACCTCGATCATCCTCCACCCCGCATTCGCACATGCGTGACGACGAGCCGGAGCTCTCCGGATCAGGCGCTCCCATCTACCGCCACCAGGCGCCGCCGGAGGGCGATGAGCCGCTCGCGGAAGGTGACCTTGGTCTCATCCAGGCCATTTCCGACCACGTGGAGCGGCACGTGGGGCCGGTGGAGCAGGTGTTCCACGAGATCGTCTCGCCGACGATTCACGTGGACATCCACTGGGTGGCGCCCAGCCGGGAGCGGCCGTGGCACACCCTGGTCACGTCCGGGATGTCGGAGCGCCCCATGAACGTGCCGCCGGAGGCGACCGAGTGGGCGTACGCCGAGCTGATGGTGGCGCTGCCCGCGTCGTGGCCGCTCACCATGGAGGCGTTCGACGACGAGGCGAACTACTGGCCGCTCCGCTGGCTCAAGATCCTCGCGCGCTTTCCGCACGAATACCAGACCTGGCTGGGGTTCGGGCACACCATTCCCAATGGTGACCCTCCCGAGCCCTTCGCGCCGTCCACGCGGCTTTCGGGGATGATGCTGGTGCCGCCGCTCCGGTACCCGGAGGAGTTCTGGCGGCTCGACCTTGCTCCGGAAAAGAAGATCAACTTCTGGTGCCTGCTCCCCCTCTACGCCGAGGAGATGGATCTCAAGCTGCGGAAGGGCGCCGATGCGCTCATCGACCTCTTCGAGCAGGCCGACGTCAACGAGGTCCTCAACCCGTCGCGGCCAAACGTGGCGGCCACGCGTCGGTGGTGGCGGTTCCGGTAGCGGATGCCCGGCCCTGGCTCAGCGCCAGGCGCTACGCGGGGGCGACGCCGATCCACTCCCCGCGCCGCGACGTGGTGGGGGCGACTTTTTCATTGTACAGGGTGCGCGCACCGCCGGATGACTGGCATGGAACTCTGGGCGAGCCCGGAGCGAGAAAGCGGGTCACCAGCACGGGTGAGTAGATTTCTCAGTCGGCGCCACGGGGTACCTGCACCGGCGGCGATCACGCGGGCGCCTCCTTCGAAATGACAGCCCCGGTGGGGGCGCTTTCGTCACGCGACGAGATCCTTGCGCGCGGCAGGTGATATGGTTTAGTATATCACCAGATCGCATTTCCGAACCCCGCACCGTGCCGATGACACATGCTGGCCCTGCTCTCCGCGCCGCGCGGCCGCGTATCCGCCGCGCGCATCGCCGCCCGGGCGCGGGAACGCGAGCGCGCGGAGGCGCGGCGCACGGTCATCCGCCTGCGGTGCCCGCCGGCCGTCACGCCCGAGTGCGCGGTCCCGGACGAAGCCGAGCTCCCTCCGTCATGAGCCGTGAACCTCTCGCGATGGCAGGAGCAGGCCCCGCGGCAGTAGAATTCCGGCCCGCGCGCCATCCGCCGGCGCCACGTCGCTCGCCCCCTTCTGCGCAGGGCATCCGGACCCATCATGGATCGTGAGTGGAACAACAGCCAGCCGATCTATCGACAACTTCGCGACCTGGTTGCCGCGATGATTCTCGACGGGGTGCTCAACGAAGGCGATCCGCTCCCCTCCGTGCGGAACGTCGCGGCCGAATACCGCATCAATCACCTTACCGTGCTCAAGAGCTACCAGCAGCTGGTGGACGAGGACCTCGTCGAGGCCCGGCGGGGCCGCGGCATGTTCATCAGGCCGGGCGCGCGCAGCCTGCTGCTGAAGGGCGAGCGCGAGCGCTTCCTCAACGAAGAGTGGCCCCGCGTCTACGCCACCATCCAGCGGCTGGGGCTGTCTCCGGAAGAACTGCTGCAGGCGGAGGTGACCCGTGCGCCGGGCGCCCCGCTGGGGGAGGGCTGACGCCATGGCGTGCATCGAAGCGCGCGGACTGCGCAAGTTCTTTGGCAACACGGTGGCGCTGGACGGCCTGGACCTGCGCGTGGAGGAAGGCCGCATCCTGGGCCTGGTCGGACCCAACGGAGCAGGAAAGACGACGGCGCTCAACGCAATCCTCGGGCTGACGCGCTACGAGGGGGAGCTGACGGTGCTGGGCCGCGACCCGTGGACGGAGCGCGACCGGCTGATGCGCGACGTCTGCTTCATCGCCGACGTGGCGGTGCTGCCGCGCTGGCTGCGGGTGTCGCAGGCGCTGGACTACGTGGCCGGCGTGCACCCGCGGTTCGACCGGGGCAGGGCGGAGGGATTCCTGGAGAACACGGGCATCCACCGCGCCAGCCGCGTGCGGGAGCTTTCCAAGGGGATGGTCGCGCAGCTGCACCTGGCGCTGGTGATGGCCATCGACGCGCGGCTGCTGGTGCTGGACGAGCCCACGCTGGGGCTGGACATCCTCTACCGCAAGCAGTTCTACGACACGCTGCTGAACGACTACTTCGACCGCGCGCGCACCATCGTGGTGACCACGCACCAGGTGGAAGAGATCCAGGACGTGCTCACGGACCTGATGTTCATCGACCGCGGCCGCGCGGTGCTGGAGTGCAGCATGGAAGAGTTCGAGTCCCGCTACGCGGAGGTGCTGGTGCGGCCGGACCAGCTGGCGGCGGCGCGGGCGCTGGGGCCCATCCACGAGCGCCAGGTGTTCGGCCGCGGCGTGCTGCTGTTCGACGGCGTGGACCGCCGGCGGCTGGCCGCGCTGGGCGACGTGCGCACGCCGGGAATCGCCGACGTGTTCGTGGGGGTGATGGGGAGCCTGCCGCAGGAAGGGGCCCGATGAGCCCCGCGTCCATCGCCGCGCCGGAGCTGGCAGGGGGGGAGGGTGAGGCGGCGCGCGGACCGGCGCCGCAGACGCGGCCGTTCCAATGGTCCGTGCGGCGCGAGCTGTGGGAGAACCGGTCCATCTGGCTGGCGCCGCTGGCGGTGGGCGTGTTCGCGGTGGTGGCGCTGGTGATCCACGCCGTCACCATGCCCAGCCACATGCCGGGAATGCTGGCGAACGACCCGGCGACCCCGGGGTCCGCGTCCGTCACGTACCGCGTCGCGGCGCTGCTGATGCTGGTGACGGCGTTCGTGGTCGGCGCGTTCTACTCCCTGGAGACGCTGAGCAGCGAGCGTCGCGACCGCAGCATCCTCTTCTGGAAGTCGCTCCCCGTTTCCGACGCCACCACGGTGGCGGCCAAGGCGTGCATTCCGCTGGTGGTGCTGCCGCTGGTGACCTTCGCGGTGATCGTGGCGATGCACCTGGCCCTGCTGCTGCTGAGCACGCTCGCCCTGGCCGTCCAGGGGCAGAGCGCCGCGCCGCTGTGGCGCGAGGTGGCGCCGTTCAGCCTGGGGGGCGCGCTGCTGTACTCCATCGTCGCCATGGTGCCGTGGCACGCGCCGCTCTACGCGTTCCTGATGCTGGTGTCCGGATGGGCGCGGCGCACGGCGGTGCTCTGGGCGGTGCTGCCTCTTCTGGTCCTGGGCCTGCTGGAGAAGCTCACGATGGATACGCTGCACGTGGCGCACTGGGTGCAGGCTCGCCTGATCGGCTGGTACGGGGTGGCGTTCGCCGCGCCCGCGCCGGAGCACGTGCCGTTCACGCCGGGCGCCACGCTGACGCCCGGACGCTTCGTCACCACGCCCTCGCTGTGGATCGGGCTCGCGGTCGCCGCCGTCCTCCTGGCCGCGGCGGTGCGGATGCGGCGCCACCGGGAGCCGGTGTGATGCACTGAACCGCAGCCCCACGCGTTTCTCCGGGCCTTTACGCACTGCAGGATTCCATCGAACTGCACTCACGCAGCGCAGCAGAGGGGCAGAGCAACAGAGAAATTCTCTGCTTCTCTGCCCCTCTGCTGCTCTGCGTGAGTGCAGTTGCTTTCTGGTGGATGAAACGATGGGTCGATCTCTGGACGCGGCTGGCGACAAAGGTCTTGTGCGTGGTGTGGTGATATACTATAGTATAGCACCAGATCAATTCTGAGCCTGGACCGGAATCCACGAACGACGTCCCCTCCTCGTCCCAACCCCTGGAAAGAGAGACATCCATGCGCTCGGCATATCGAAGACTGGTCACCGCGGCGGCCGCGGCCCTTGCGTTCGCCCGGCCGGCGGCGGCGGACACCGTGTGCGACTGGTGGGAACTGGCCAGCCGTCTGGGCAATCCCTACGCCCCTTCCGCCACGCCCCGCACCCCCGACCAGGAGCGCGCCACCACCCGCGCGTCGCTGGCCATGTTCGAGGCGCTGAACGCCATCGACCGGCGCTACGAGAGCTACCTGGGCTTTCCCGCGGGCGACCCGTCCGCCTCGCAGGACGCGGCGGCGGCCACCGCGGCGTATCGCGTGCTGCTGCAGAGCTTTCCCGCGCAGAAGGCGCTGCTGGACGAGAGCTACACCATCTCCATGGGCGGCGTGACGGACGAGCGCGCGCGAGAGGCCGGGCGGCTGATCGGCGAGCAGGCGGCCGCGGCCGCCCTCGCGGTGGGCGGCATCGACCCGGCCATCGCGCAGGTGCCGTATCGCCCCCGCACCACGCCGGGCGAATGGGTGGCCACGGCGCTGCCGCAGATCGAGCCGCACATGGCCGCGTTCCGTCCATGGGCCATCGCCGGCGCGCGGGCGCTGCTGCCGGCGCCGCCTCCCGCGCTGAACAGCGAGCGCTGGGCGCGCGATTACGAGGAGGTGCGGCGGCTGGGCGGCCGCGCGAGCACGGACCGCACGCCGCACCAGACGCTGATGGCGCGCTACCGCCAGGCGTTCGACGTCACGCCGTCCATGCGCATGGCCGCCGACGCGCCGGGACGCACGCCGGTGCAGAACGCGCGGATGTTCGCCCTCTACCAGATGGCCTTCGACGACGCGGCGCTGGCGATGATCGAGGCCAAGTTCCACTACAACTTCTGGCGCCCCATTACCGCCATCCGCAACGGCGAGGCCGACGGCAACGACGCCACGCCCGCCGATCCCGCGTGGATGCCGCTGCTGGGCACGCCCAACTTTCCCGAGTACCCGTGCGGCCACTGCACCGTGGCGGCGGCCATCGCGGAGGTGATGTCGGCCGAAGTGGGTCCGCGCCCCGCCTGGGGCGTGCGGGTGAGCGCCGGCGGCGTGCCGAACGCCATGGTGCAGGTGCTGCCCGGCTGGGATGAGTGGGCGCAGGAGGTATCGGACTCGCGCATCTACGGCGGCGTGCACTACCGCTTCAGCAACGAGGCCGGCGAGCAGATCGGCCGCCAGGCTGCCCGCACGGTGCTGCAGAAGGTGATGCGCCCGCTCCCGGGGCGTACCGGCCGCCGCTGAGACGTACCGGGGCCGGCCGCCCGGCCGGCCCCCTCCTCCGGAGAAACCTCCATGCGAACGATGCTGCTGATCCACGTCGCCGGCGGCGGCGTGGGGATCGTGACGGGCTACCTGGCGCTCTTCGCCCCCAGGGGCGCGGACCTGCACCGCCGCGCCGGCGTGGTGTTCGTCGGGTCGATGCTCACGATGGCGCTCGCCGGCACCTGGCTCGCGGTGGGGGAGGCGCAGCTGGGGAACATTACCGCCGGGCTGCTCACCGCGTACCTGGTGGTCACCGCGCTGACCACGATGCGCCCTTCCACCGCGGCGTCGCGCCGGGTGGAGCGTGGCGCCATGATCGTGGCGCTGGCGACGGGGGTTGCCAGCCTTTCGCTGGCACTGCAGTCGGTGCTGACCGGCGAGGGCACGCGGGACGGGGTGCCGGTCGTCATGTACCTGCTGTTCGGCGTGATCGCGCTGCTCTCGGGGCTGTCGGACCTGCCGGTGATGCGCGCGGGCGGCGTGCGGGGTCCGCGCCGGTTGCGGAGGCACCTGTGGCGCATGTGCTTTGCGCTCTTCATCGCCACCGGCTCGTTCTTTCTGGGCCAGGCGGACGAGTTCCCGGAGCGGCTCCGCGTCTGGCCCGTGCTATCGGTCCTCGCCTTCGCGCCGCTGGTGCTGATGGTCTACTGGCTCTGGCGCGTGCGCGCGCGGCGGATGACTACGGCCATCGCCGGTGCCCGCGCGCCCGGCAGGCCGCTCCGCGCCGCCGCGCCCGAGCCTGCCACCCGGTGACCGGTACGGGAGGGAAAAGCAACTCGACGCAGGGGGAGCGAGAGGGTGTTCTAAACTCGCTCATCCGGCGGAGTGACTTCCTGAGGGAGCCGCCGCACAAGTCCTTGGTGGTGCACGATCTACGGCGGCGACCGAAGGATCTCGCCCGCGATGCCGGGACGCCGGGACCTCGCAGGAAGGCGGCCTTCCAGCCGGCACTGAGTAGAACCTTCGGTCCAACCGACTGCGAGCAAAGGAGTTCTGCGAGGGCGCTTCCGCGGGGAATCGAACGCCCCTGGCGGGCAACCCCGGTTTCGCGACACCCTCGGGCGGCGCCTGCTGGACGTGCGCCGGTGCAGGATCTTCAGCGTCGATCGTGCTGCCGGAAAAGCTGCGGGCCGGGATCCAGCACAGCAGAGACTGACCACCAGTACCGGAGAGTAGATTTCTCAGTCGGCGCAACAAGATCCTGCATGAGGCAAGTCCTCGTGGGCGCCTCTCGAAATGACAGCTCACGGCGCAGACTTCGTGCGTGCAACGAAATCGGCGATGAACCCAGAATCGATGGCGAATCTCAAAAACAGAGGGATGCCGGAATCGCGGGCCGCGCGTCCCTCTACTCTTCCCACGGGTCCCGCATTGCCGCTGCCGGGGCGGCGCACGAGGTCCTTGCGCACGCCCGGGCGGCGGACCGACCCTTGGACGTCCGGGACCATGCGATCACGCTCGATGGGAGAGACCCGATGCCATTCCTGCTCTCGCGCGGCGGCGCGAACGTACCCGCGGAAGTGCAACGCTGGCAGTACTTCTTGCGCAAGCGTGACTTTGCGCCCGGCGCCATCGACGCCGATTTCGGCATCAACACCGAGTCGGCGACGAAGCGGTTCCAGGCCAGGGAAGGCCTCGCGCAGACGGGCGAGCTGGATGCGCGCACGCTGCAGAAGGCGCAGGATCTGGGGTACACCATCGTCCCGGACGATTATTACGCGAAGCGCGCGGGACCGGGCTTTCCCGCGGAGCCGGCCGGGCTTTCCAGCCCGTCCAACGCCTCGCGCAACGCCACGTTCACCTGCTTCAACTTTCTGCAGCGGCCGCTGGCGCAGCGCCCCGACCGCGAGGCCATCGTGCAGAAGGGGAGCTGCGACGGCGGTGTCTCCGACTGGGTGGCCGCCCACATCGTCAACATCGAGGTGCCGCAGCTGAAGTTCGCGCGCGGCTTCGGGGGGCGGGTGAGCTGCCACCGAAAGGCGGCGCCGGTGATCAAGGCGCTCTTCGAGAAGTGGGAGCACGACGACCTGCTGCACCTCATCATCTCGTACGAGGGCTGCTTCGTCCCGCGCTACAAGCGGAAAAAGGCGCCTCCCGGCAGCGGCGGGCACGCGCTCAGGCGGAGCGCGGACGTCCCCCAGCTCAGCAACCACTCCTTCGGCTCGGCGTTCGACATCAACCGCGTCGACAACGACCTGGGCAAGGTGCCCGCCTTCTGCGGACGGCGTGGCTCCGTCCGCGAGCTGGTGGCGTCGGCCAACGCGCTCGGCGTGTTCTGGGGCGGGCACTTCGCCAACCTCGACGGCATGCACTTCGAGATCAGCAAGCTGCCGTAACCCCGCGATCCTCACTCCGAATCCCCGCGCCACCGGCCCGCGTACGGCCGGTGGCGCGCCGCGTTCCGGCTCCTCGCATTGCGGCGGGCACCCCCATCCATCCACCGGTTTTTTCGAATGCCCCTGCCAACGCTCACCACCGCGCGGCTCGTGCTGCGCGGGTTCACGATGGACGATGCGCCGCGCCTGCGGCGGCTGGCGGGCGCGCGCGAGGTCGCGGCGACCACGCCGCGGATGCCGCATCCGTACGAGCAGGGGATGGCGGAAGCGTGGATCGGCGGCACCGAGGCGGCGTGGGACGCGCGGGAGCGGCTGGCGCTGGCCGTCACCACGCACGCCGACGGGGTGGTCGGCGGCATCGGGCTCAACCGGGTGCCGGAGCACCGTCGCGCGGAGATGGGCTACTGGATCGGCGTGCCGTACTGGAACCGCGGGTACGCCACCGAGGCCGCCGGCGCGGTGCTGGATTTCGCGTTCGGCGAGCTGGGGCTGAACCGCGTGATGGCCCGCTACTTCGCGCGCAACCCCGCGTCGGGCAAGGTGCTGCGCAAGCTGGGGATGACGCACGAGGGGACGCTGCGCGAGCACGTGGTGCGCTGGGACCAGCTCCACGACCTGGAGTGCTATGCCACCCTGGCGCGCGAGTGGCGCGGCCGATGAGCGGCCAGACCGGCGGCTGCCCGCGGCCGGCGCGGGAGCGGGTGCTCTCTCCCGCGCACGCGCGAAGCCATTCTCCGGGCGCGTTCCACCCGTTTCGGGACGCTTGATCTTCCGGAAACAGGGTGTACCTTTGATCTCGCGCGTGCTCTGCCGCCGTCGGACCTGCCTCTCACCCCCACGGCTCCCGCGCCGCACTTCTTTCCCCCTGAAGCACCGCCGCGAAGCCCTGCGCGGCCGTGCGTTCCACCTTGATTTCCGGCCCCGGCGCTCGGCCCCGCCTTACCGGGCCCGCCATCAGCAGCAGACGAAACGTTCATGGACTCCACCACCACCGCGTCCCCCGCCCACTCCAGTACGGAAGCCGCCGCCACCCTGGTCGACGCCCGCCCCATCCTGCGCCGCACGGAAGACAACGTGTGGGACCGGGCGGAGCAGCTCCGGTCGCAGCTGTATCGGCTGATCGAAGACACCTGCCGCAATCTGGGCTTCGAGGCACTGGTGCTTCAGTCCGACCCGTACATTCACCCGGCGTGGGTGAAGGTGGAGAGCTGGAAGCCGGAACGAGGGGGCGCGCTGACGGCCCGCTCGTCGATGTCGGTGACCATCACGGCCATGCCCTACCACCTCTACGAGTTCGTCTACCGGGTGGACTGGGCGAAGCAGGGGCGGCAGGGGGTGACGGATCACCTGCACGCGTTTCGCGAGCACGAAGTCACACAGATGCTGCGGTTCCTGCTCAAGGACCCGGACGTGCCCCTGTTCGGGGATGGCGAGGCGGCGCGAATCCTGGAGAACGTTCAGCTCCGGACCGAGTGGTGGCACATCTGGAAGCCCAGGAACCGGGTAATGGCGCTGCGCCGCGACCGGGTCCGCGCCGGGAGCGGGGTGCTGCTCGCCGCCGGGGCCTTTATGACGCTGGGTGGATTGGCCTCGGCGGCCGGCGGGTTCGATGACGGCGGCGGCTACGACCCGCTTCTCTACGACACCACCGCCGTGGTGTCCGTGCCCGGCACGGACACGGTGACGAGCCCGTTCGTGGACAGCGTCACCGTGGTCCCGACGACGGACAGCGTCGTCACGACGACAAGCTCCGACACGACCATGGCTCAGGCGGCCACACCCGCGCGCCTGTGGCTTGCCGCGGACCAGGATTTCACCGCGTGGCTGGATGCCGGCGACCGGGCCTTCACCAACACCGGTGCCCGGTACGAGGACTGGAGCTATTACGCGTCGGCCGGGGAACGCATCGCGGTGACCATGCGCTCCACGGACTTCGTTCCCGTCGTAACCCTGGGGCAGTATGTCGACGGGCGCTGGAACGAGCTCGCCACGCCCCCGGGCGGAGCCGGCCCGGATTCCCGGCTGGAGTTCGTGGTGCCGGCCGACGGAGTCTACGTGATCACGGCGGCCAGCAGGCTGCCGGAGGGGACCGGAAGCTACACGCTCCGGCTCGACAGACTGGGAGGTGCATGATGATTCCCCTCGGCATTCTGCTGGCGTTCGCGGGCCTCGCGGGGCTGGTGGTGACCGGCCGCGCGCGCCGGCTGGTGCGCAGCGCGGGCAAGCCGCTCGCGGAGCCGCGCATCCCGTTCTTTCTGGACGCCTGGCAGACGGTGATCTTTGGCGCCGGCGTGGACGAGAGCCTGATCCGGGATCGGCTGATGGCGCTGTTCACGGGCGCGCACCAGCAGCGGTTCGCCTGCGCGGTGGAGCGCATCTGGCGCTGGGGACTGGACGGAAAGACGGAGCGCGAGCAGATCGTGCTGCGGTACAGGCGCGGGATCGTCTTCGCCCAGATCTACAGCTACGGCTCCGATCTCTACGTGGGATGGGACGCGCGGATGAACCTGGGCACGTGGATCGAGAAGCCGATCGCTTCGGGAATCGACCGCGAGACGGGCGAGCGGGTGCAGGTAATGACCGTGGAGCGGGCGGTGCAGCCCACCACCGAGTACGACCTTGTGGACGTGAACTGCCTGCTGGAATGGACCCATGCGCAGGTCACGCAGGTGCTCCGCCGGTACGTCCGGGAGCGCGAGATCGACCAGGAGATCGATTTCACCATCATCCGCGGCGACCGCCAGCGCGCTACCGGGCAGGAAGAAAAACGGCCCGACGGGCCGGACGAGCGGAGCCGCCGCTTCCGGCGCACGGCGTAGAGCCCGCTTCGCCATGTATCTCGCGCGCTTCAGCACGGACGAGGAGTGGGTGCAGGCGGTGGTGGCCATCGAGTCCGCGCCGCCGCACGCCCACGGGCCGGGCTCCGTCTTCTGGGACGAGATCGCGCGCCGCCTTTCCGCCGCGGCCCTCATCCCCCGGAGCACGGTGGCGCGCCGCATTGCCGTGGACGCGCGCGGCGGACTGCGCCAGACCGTCGCGGTGACGGCGCCCGCGGCGCAGGAGCGGACGGTCCGCCAGATCGTCGCGGGGCTGACGCGGCTGGAGCGCATGGTGGGCGGATCGCTGGCGCTGGCGCATCACTCCACGCAGCACGACGCCTGGATGGAGGGCCCGGGCCGCCTGCGCTTCTGCTCCACGGCGCACGGGTTCTCCGTGCGCGGGGTGCCGCTGGCGTGTGACTTTCGCGTGGCGGCGGCGCTGGACGACCTGCTGGTGGACGCCCGTATGGGCGGCTACGCGCTCGCGTACCAGGTGCACGTCCGCGCGGCGGAGGCCGATCCGGACTGTCTGCGGGCGGCAAGGAAGGCCGTGCTCGCGCTCCAGGAGCTTGCCGGGGCCCCGGCCGCGCTGGTCGAGCGGCAGGAGCAGCTTGCGCGCGCGTTCGGGTACGCCGGCGCGTGGTGCGAAGAGTATCTCGCCGTCGACCTGCCGGACGCGGCCGGCTCCGTTTCGGCGCTGCTGGCCGACCGCTTCCGGGCGCGCTACGGACCGCTGGGCTTTCCGGTGCTCCCGGTGCGGTTCGGGGAGGGGGCGTACGACGAGCCGCTGGTGACCGCGGTCCACAGCCACGACATCGACCCGCTCGCCCCCTTGGACCTGTGCGGGGCCGCCGTGGACGCCGCGGAGCGCGACCGGCTGCTCGGCTGGCGGCCCTCGGAGCGCGTGCTGCGCCTGCTTGCACCGGCTCCGCTGGAGGTGGGCGGCGTCGCGGCTCCGGAGCCGATGCTCGACACGGGTACGGCCCTGGAGCCGTACCGGGGCGACGGTCCCTACGCGTTCGTCAGCTACAGGCGGCAGGACCTGCCGCGGCTCGCGCCCATCCTGGAGATGCTGCGGGAACTCGGGATTTCGACGTGGTACGACCGCGGCATCCCCGGCGGCGCCGAGTGGGACGAGGTGATCGAGGACCGGCTCGCGAACGCGCGCTTCGTGCTCCTGTGCGCCTCGCGGGCCGCGGTGGAGTCCAGGTACGTGCGCCGCGAAGTCAAGTTCGCCGATGCGCTGGACATTCCGCTGCTCTGCGTGCTGCTGGAAGACGAGGTTCCGTTTGCGCACGGCCTGCGCATGCTGCTCACGCCGTACCAGATGCTGAACGCGGGGAGCGCGGACTTTGCCCAGCGGCTGCGGCTGGCGGTCTCGCACCTGTCCTCGTCCCGCGGACGCATGCCTTTCGCCGCGCCGGTCTGATCCGCCGTCGCCCCGGATGACGTCCGTCCGCGCGCTCCATCCCGCCGCTCTTCACCCGTCCGTACGACATGCGCCGCACGCTGGGAACGGGGGATTTCATCGCGCTGGTCATCGGCGGCACCATGGGCGTGGGGCCGCTCATCGGCCCGGCCGCGGTGCTGCAGTACACGGACGGGGCGGTGGGCCGGGCGCTGGCGGCCTACCTGCTGGTGGGGCTGGCCGCGCTGGCCGGAGCCCTGACCTACGCGGAACTGGGCGCCATGCACCCGGGCCGCGGGGGCATGTATGCCCACATCCGCGACGCGTTCGGCGACATCCCCGCCTTTGTCTCCGGCTGGACGCTCTTCTTCGTGCTCGCGGCGGGAGAGATCGCGATGGTCGCACGGGCGGCCGCCGGCTATCTGGGGCAGGTCGCGGGATGGTCCACGAACGGGCCCGCCCTGGTGGCCGCCGGCATGATCGCCCTGAGCGCGTTCGTGAACGCGGCCGGAACGCGCGCGGCCGTCGGCGTCGCGCGGCTGGGCGTGGTGGTGACCGGCACGGCGGTCGTCGTGGTGGGCGGCGCGCTGGTCTTTCGCGGGGCCGCGGCCGGAATGGACCTCGCTCCGGCGGGGACGGCCGCCCCCGCCATGGGAATGGGGTGGGTGCTCGGGGTGGTGGCGTGGAGCTACACGGGATGGCACTACGCGTCGTTGACGGCCGGGGAGACGCGCGACCCGGATCGCTCCTTTCCCGTGGGGCTGGCGGCCGGCGTCGCGGCGCTGATCGCGGCGTACCTGCTGATGACGGTGGCGTACTCCACGCTCGCCGTCACGGATTCGGCGGCGATGCCGCCGGAACGGGGGCAGGCGGCGTTCCGCGCCGTTCTGGGGCCGGCGGGGGGCGGCGTGGCCGGCGTGGTGTATGCGGTGGCGCTCTTCACGCTGGTGCACGTCGTCCTGTTCGCCTCCGCCCGCGTGACCGCGGCGATGGCGGAAGACGGCCTGTTCTTCCGCGGCCTGGGCGTCATCCATCCGCGGGCGGGAACCCCCGCGCGCGCCGTCTGGGCCGGTGCGGCCGTCGCGGTGGCCGCCGTTCTCGCGCGCGTGCCGGATCACCCTGCCACGTCCACCTGCGTCTCCCTTCTCGGCTGGTCGTTCGTCGCCCTCGGCGCCCTGAGCATCTTTGTCTTCCGGCGGCGCTTTCCCGACGCCGAACGCCCCTTCCGCGTCCCCGGATACCCATGGACGCCGCTGGTCTTCATCGGGGCGGCGGGCGGCTTGGCGTTCCATCTGGCCAGCACCTACCCGGGAGCGGGAGTGGGTGCGGCCGTGGTGCTCACCACCGGCTTCGTGGGGTACAGCTTCCGCGTATCCCGCCGCCGTGCGCTCGCCGGCGGCTTCCACGCCTGAGCGCGCGCCAGGTCCGGTCCTGCGATCCGCCCGGCTGCGGCTGCGGCGCTACGGCGCCGGCCTGAACATCGGGTGAACACCCGCACTTCCGTGGAATCACCGAACGAGGAGCCGGCACTCGGGCTGGGACAGAGGACGGTGCGGCGGGTGCCCAACGACCCCCCGCTGGCCGGCGCTGTACCGCGATGAAGAGGTACGGTTGCGCGCGGCGCTGCAGGGCGCGCACCCTGTCGGATGACAGTCGCTCGCGGCGAGCGTGTCATTTCGAAGGAGGTGTCAACGCCGGATGAAAACGGCACAGATCCGCCGGACGAAAATGGCACACTTCGTAGATGGGTGACGATATTCACCCGCTAACAGGAGGCGCCCGCGTGGTCGCTACCGGTACAGGAATCCATAGCGCCGACTGAGAAATCTACTCACCCGTGCTGGTGCCACGCTCCGCTCGGACGAACCTCGTGCAATTCCTTTCTATTCAGCGAGCCGCCGCGCAAGCCCTTCTCGGTGCACGATCTACGGCGGCGACCGAAGGACCTTGCCGGCCAAGCGACAGGCCCGCTTCGGGCGAGGGACGGGGGACTCCGTTTCGCGGACAAGGTCCGTCGGTCGCGCCCGGCGCATTGTGCACGATGGAATTCCGTCAGGGCGCTCCCTCAGGACGACATCATCTGCTTCCCGATGGATGAAACTTTGAACACGCTCTGAGGGGAATCTCCATGACCGCACGTGCCCGCGGGCTGCTCGCGCTCACGCTGACGCTCGCCGCGTGTACGCCTTCCTTCGCGCAGACTCCGGACGCCGCGGATTCGCTGGCCGCCGCGCTGGACGAGAACGCGCCCCGCTGGCTGGCGGAGCACCACGTGCCCAGCATGGCCATCGCGTACATTCACGACGGGCGCGTGCGATGGACTCGCGTGTACGGCGAGCAGGCGCAGGGCGTGCCCGCGACGGAGCGCACGCTGTACAACGTGGCGTCGCTCGCCAAGCCGGTGTTCGCGGAAACCATGCTGCGGCTCGCGGCGGACGGGCGGCTGTCGCTGGACGAGCCGCTGGCGGGCGCCTGGGTGGACCCCGACGTCGCGGGCGACCCGCGCCACCAGCGGCTCACCGTGCGCATCGCGCTCAGCCACCGCACCGGCTTTCCCAACTGGCGCCCTCAGAACGGCGGCGTGCTGAAGTTCGATCGCGATCCGGGAACGGATCTGGGTTATTCCGGCGAGGGATTCGAGTACGCGCGCCGGTTCGCGCAGAACAAGCTCGGCACGCCGTGGGAGGCGCTGGCGGAGCAGTACGTGCTGCGGCCGTTCGGGATGAGGAGCACGGCGTTTTCGCGGCGCGACTGGTTCGCGGGGCGCATCGCCGTGCCGTACGGCCCGGAGGGGCAGTGGGGCGCGCCGTCGGTGAAGGATTCCGCGCTGGCCTCGGACGACCTGTACACCACCGTCGGCGACTACGCGGCGTTCCTGGTGGGGGTGATGAACCGCGACGGCCTCGCCCCCGCCTTCGCCGCGCAGCGCGATTCGGTGCACGTGGTCAACCCGCGCGGCGGCGGGAACTGCGCCGCGGGCGCGGCCTGCCCGCGCGTGGGGATGGGGCTGGGGTGGGAGATCATCCAGTTCCCGGGCGAGACGGTGCGGATGCACACCGGCAGTGACTGGGGCGAAAAATCGATGGCCTTCTACTTCGCGGAAAGCGGCGGCGGCGTGGTGATGTTCACCAACGGCGAGGCGGGGATGAAGGTGATGCTGCAGGCCCTGGTCACCCTTTTCCCCGATACGCAACTGGCCGCGGACGTGCGCCGCCACCTCTGATCGCGCCGCGTTGCGACAGTGCATGGGGCGCTGGCTCACCGGGCCGGCGCCCCGTACTATGCCGCGCGGCGCGATGAACCGGTGGTCGCCAGACCTCCCGCCCGGTCATCCTGACGGGGCGCGCTCGTGGAACCCGAAGCAGCGAAATGGCTTGCGCGCGACCGAAGGACCTTTCTTCCGCCCCATTCATCTGCTCCCACACCCGGATGTCGATTTCGCGGCCGCAGCTTCGACATAGGGGCAGGGAGGCGATGAGCGGCCTCCGGACCATCACCCCAGACCGGGAGACAGCACCATGGCGATCACCCAGCGCATTCAGCCCTGCTTCTGGTTCGACGACCAGGGCGAAGAAGCGGCCCGCTTCTACACCGCCATCTTTCCCAACTCGCGCATCGTGGCGGTGACGCGCTACACCGAGGTGGGACACGAGATTCACCAGCGCCCCTCGGGCTCGGCCATGACCGTCACCTTCGAGCTGGACGGGCAGCGGTTCACCGCCCTCAACGGGGGCCCGGTGTTCACCTTCAACGAGGCGCTTTCGCTGGAGGTGCGCTGCGAGTCGCAGGAGGAGATCGACTACTACTGGGAGCGGCTTTCGGAGGGCGGCGACCCGCGGGCGCAGCAGTGCGGCTGGCTCAAGGACAGGTTCGGCGTGTCGTGGCAGGTGGTGCCGAACGCCATGGACCGGATGTTCGAAGACGCCGAGTCGCCGGGCGCAAAGCGGGCCATGGCCGCCATGCTGCAGATGAAGAAGCTGGACCTGCCCGCCCTGGAGCGTGCCTACGCGGGCACGGAAGCCGCGGCGGTCTGATCGGCGGGGCGGCGGCTGCGTTCCGCTGACGGTGGAACGATGACGAAGGGTGCGGAGGCGGCCGCGGGCCGTCGCCGTACCCGGGACTTTCGAGGACGAGGAACGGGGATGGATTTCGATCTCGATCGCGCGCTGGAGGTGCTGGAGCGCACGCCGGCGGTGTTCCGCGCGCTGCTGGACGGGGTGTCCGAGGCGTGGACGGCGCCCAACGAGGGGCCGGAGACGTTCAGCGCGTTCGACAACCTGGGCCACCTGGTGCACCTGGAGCGCACCGACTGGATCCCCCGCGCCCGCATCATCCTGGCGCAGGGGCCGGAGCGGACCTTTCAACCGGTCGACCGCTTCGCGCAGTACCGCGAGAGCCAGGGCAAGACGGTCGCGGACCTGCTGGACGAGTTCGCGCGCCTGCGGGCGGAGAACCTCGCGACCCTGCGCGGCTGGAATCTCACCGAGCGCGAGCTGGCGCTGCAGGCGGAACACCCCGCGCTGGGCCCCGTAACCCTGCGGCAGCTGCTGTCCACCTGGGCGGCGCACGACCTGGGGCACCTTGCCCAGACGTCGCGGGTGATGGCCAAGCAGTACCGCGAGGCCGTGGGCCCCTGGCGCGCCTACCTCCCGGTCCTGGACCGCTGACGGACGCGAGGCCCGTTTTGCGAGAACGAGCAAAGACGGGCTTGTGGCCCTCATGGCCCCGGGCTTCATCCCGGGGTGCCTGGTCGCGCGCACCGGTGGCCCGGGAAGCGTGCCGTGGGCGGGAGGATGAAGGCGGATCGCGCCATCGATCCGCCCGGTCTGAAACCCGTGCACGGCCCGCACGTAGGCACGCGGGCCGTGCAGCTCCCATCATCCTGCAACCGCCGACGCTCTTCTGATGCCGCTCCGCCGCCGTGCTCTGCTGCTTTGCGTCCTCGCCGTGGGCGCTCCGATCCCGGTCTCCGCGCAGGCCGATCCGCCGCCGTCCGCGTACGAGGCGCGCCTGGATTCCATCCTCTACGCCCTGGAGCGTCCCGGCCACACGGCGGCGGCGCTTGAGGCGTACCGCGCCGTGGAGCGCGACCTGCTCCAGCGCGAGCTGGCGCCGTCGGACCCCGGCTATCCCGCGCAGCAGCGGACGCTGGCGTACGTGCTGCTTCGCCAGGGCAACATGCTGCGCCAGCTGGGCCGCGAGGCGGAGGCGCTGCAGGTGGCGGAACGCGAGCTGGCCGCCGCCCGCGCCTCCGGCGACCCGCTGACGGAGGCGCGGACGGAGTTCTCGTTCGGCGCCACGCTGCTGGCCAACCGCCAGACGGCGCGCGGGATGGTGCACCTGGAGCGCGCGCGCGAGCTCTTTGCGGGCCGGGAGGAACCCGACTTCCGGCAGGGGCTGGGGTGGTACTGGATCATTCGCGCGGACCTGGCGCGGGCGGGGCTGGTGGCGGCCACGCCGGAGGAGATGATCGGCTTTGCCGACGCGGCGCTTGAGGTGCTGATGCCGGTGGAGAATTGGGCCGGCGTGGCGCGGGCCCACGCGGCGCGCGCGTACGCCCGCGAGCAGCTGGGCCAGCGTGAGGCCGCCGCCGCCGACCGCGAGGCCGAGACCCGCTACACCGCCCTCGCCGACCAGCAGCCCGAACCGTAGCCCTTCGGGTGGGTGTTGCTTGACCTTCCCGGAGCCAACCAGGTCATCCTGAGTCATTCCGCGCGGCGCGCATTACATCCGATGAAAGCCGCCGTTCAACCTCCCCCAGGGTTTTTTGGGGGAGGTGCGAGCCTGAGCGAGCGGAGGGGGCGCTCGCACGTAGGCTGCAACGCGCGCAGGACCGACCGGCATTCCATTCAGGGAACGCCCACGCGGAAGCGGGCGTCGTGCAAATGCTTGCGGCGGGCGAGCGCGGAGCGAGAAGATGGATCACCAGCACGGGTGAGCAGATTTCTCAGCCGGCGCCACGGGTTCTCTGCACGGGCAGTGATCACGCGGGCGCCTGCTTCGAAATGACAGACGCGCGTGGGGTGAGTGCCGTTGTTCACCCCCGCGCGTTGCTTTTTGTCGCAGAAGAAGCTTGCGGTGGCGGCGGCGCGTGCTCACCATCATCCGTGCAGGCAGCGGTCCGCTGGATCTCCCCTCCTCCTCCCCTTCCCCCGGAGGTTCACATGGCGCCCCTCGTTCAGAAAGAGCAGAGCCCGGAAGAGCTCCGCAAGCACGTGACGGCCACCTACTTCACCCTGCGGACGGGGATCGCGGTGATCGCCGCGTTCCTGCCGCTGGTGCTGTGGCTGGGCGGACTGATCCGGTTCCGGCTGCCTCTGCAGTCCTCCATGAGCGCGTACTACAACACGGACATGCGCGACGTGTTCGTGGGCGTGCTCTGCGCCACCGGGGCGTTCCTGTACCTGTACAAGGGCTTCGGCGACCGCGAGAACCTGGCGCTGAACGCCGCGGGCGTGTTCGCCGTCCTCACCGCGCTCATTCCGCCGGGCGGGGTGAAGCTCGAGCCGTTCATGCTTACGCCGCACGGCGCGGCGGGGGTGCTGTTCTTCGTGGCCATCGGCTACGTCTGCATCTTCCGCGCGTCCGACACGCTGCCGCTGATGAAGGACCGCGGGGCCGCCGAGATGTACAGCCGCGCCTACAAGCTCTTCGGCTGGGCGATGATCGCTTCGCCCGTGGCCGCCTGGCTGCTGAACGTGCTGTGGCGGAGCGGGAGCCCGACGGGGGCGTACGTCTTCTTCGTCGAGCTCCTGGGCGTGTGGACGTTCGCCGCGTACTGGATTCTCAAGAGCCGCGAGCTGGCGCAGACCGACGCGGAGCACCTGGTGGCCGCGGGCGCGGTGGAGACCGATGTGTCCGGCAACGTGTGCCGCGCCGCCGCTCCCGTGCCGGCGGTGGGCGGCAGCGCGCCGGTGGGAGCGCTCGATCCGCAGGTGTGAATGAACGTCGCTCACGCCACGGGATGGATGTGTGGGCCCGGAAACCTGCGGGCCGGATCCAGCACGCAGGCCGGCCACCAGTGCCGGAGAGTGATTTTCTCTGTCGGCGCCACAGAAATCCTGCACTGGCAATGATCGCGCGGGCGCCTCCTTCGAAATGACAGTGGCGCGCTTCGCTTACAACCGAATCCACGATGAACCCAGAAAGGGCGGGGCCGCCCCGGTGGCGGCCCCGCCCGTTTTCATCTACCGATTCCGCGAAGGTGCGGCTCAGCGGAAGGCCGCCACCGTGGGCGCGGTGGTGTTGAGCACGCGGGCGTTGTCCTCGTACTGGGTCGTCCCCATCACCTGCCCCGTCACCGGGTAGGTCTTGAGGGGGCTGCTCCACCACTGGATGCGCGTGCAGTTGCTGCAGTTGTTGCCGTAGGCCATCACCGTCCGCCAGTTCTTGGTGGACGGGATGAAGCCGTGGCCGTAGGCGTACGGCGAGGTGCTGGGGTCCACGAAGCGGTCGTGGCGGGCACCCTGCAGGTGGCCGATTTCGTGGCCGAACGAGTAGTAGCCCGTGATGCAGCTCCAGTGCGCCACCGCAAAGGCCGAGGTGGCCGTGGCCTTGATGGTGGAGGCGATGCCGCAGGCTTCGCTGTCGTTCACCACCAGCACCACCACGTCGGCGGCGTAGGTGTTACGCAGCGTGTGGACGTTGTCCATGATGCCGTCGGTGGTGCTGCGCAGCGCGCTCACGTGCTGCGAGAAGCTGCGGTTGGCCTCGTTGTACGTGACCTGCGCGGTGTGCACGCGCACCAGGTTGATGTTGATGCCGCTGTTCACGTACGACTGGTTGGTCTCGTCCACCGCCAGCTGAATGCGGCTGGAGATGTTGCCGGCCGCGCTGGCGGCGGAGGCCGTGTAGACCACCAGCACGTTGATGGTGCTGACGGCCGCGATGCCCACGTCGCCCGCCGGCTCACGCGCGGCCAGGGACTCGAAAGGGGGCGGCGTGTCCAGAACGCCGGTCGGGTTGTCGGGCGAGTGCTCGGGCGGCAGCTTGCTCTGGTCCAGGCGCGACACGGCGTGCATGCCGTTGCCCAGGGGCTCGATGGTGTACTGCTCCGTTCCCACCGTCACAGTGGCCGTCACGCCTTCCTCGGCGAGCACCATCTGCACCCACCCGTTCCCGCCCAGCACCGGGCCGGCCCAGGAGATGTCACGGTCCGTGCGCCGCTGCACGCGCTCGCCCAGCGCCACCACCTGCATTCCCGGCGCGACCGCCACGCGCAGCGCGGTCCCCTGCCGCATCAGCTCCTCCGCCGCGGGCGCAATGCGCGCCACGTGCACCTCGTCGCCGGCCACGCGGCGGCGGATGGTGGCCAGCCGGCCCTGCTGCACGCTGTTCAGCCCCTGCTCGGGAACCAGGGTGAGCAGGTTCTCCTGCACCGCGTCGGGACGCATGGACGTGGTGTCCGAGGGGTTGATGTTGTCGCCCTGGCAGGCGGCGAGGCCGAGCGTGGCGGCCATGACCAAAGACAGCCGTACCTTCATGTTGCATTCTCCGTGTGGTTGGAACGGACGTTCGTCCGCGTGCTACACGACATCGCACGTGCACGTCTCGGGCTGCCAGGGCCTCTTCGCAATGGCTTCAGTTTTGTGCGGGTAACGAGATTACTCGCAAATGCTTCCGGGGGAGACGCAGGCAGCGCTGCACAACGCCGTCCACGTCTCCGGGCGGTGCTCTTGGCGGGTAGAGACCAGCGTGATTGTTGCGGGAATCGCACAGTACGATAATGTGCGGAATCCGGAAGTCAAGAATGTTGTTCCTGCTCCGGAAAGCTCTTCCAGCGCCCGGTGTACACGGGAGTCTGTTGACGTGTAAAGCGCTGTGCTGCGCCTGCAGCTTTCCGGCCCGGGGCGTAACACCACCCCTTCCACGCCGCGCCGTGCACGGGAGATGCGCGCTGCCGATGCGGTGGATTCGCGGCTCGATCCGCGGATGTCGATCGGCCGGGTGCTCGTTCGACGTGTGGGTAGAGACACGATGGCGCGCATGGGTCCGGTCGGACGGCGCGCCCTGAACCCCACACGAGGAGACGCCCATGTTCACCACGCGCATCACCACCCCCATCCATGGCCGCCGGATGCTCACCGCGCTGGCCGCGCTCATCGCCACCGCGTCGGCGGCCGCCGCCGTCCCCGCATCCATCCACGCACAGGGAGAAACATCCGCCATGCAGCAGACGCCCACCCGCCCCGCGCCCGCCCGCAGCGGCCACGTGCAGGCCAACGGCGTCAACTACTGGTACGAGGTGCACGGGCAGGGCGAGCCGCTGCTGCTGCTGCACGGCGGGCTGGGCTCCATCGACATGTTCGGCCCGGTGCTGGGCACGCTGGCGGCGACCCGGCAGGTGATCGCCGTGGACCTGCACGGCCACGGCCGCACCGCGCTGGGCGACCGCCCCATCAGCCTGGTCGACATGGGCGACGACATGGCGGCGATCCTGCGCGAGCTGGGATACGGGCAGGTGGACGTGATGGGGTACTCCATGGGCGGCGGCGTGGGCTTCCGGCTGGCCGTGCAGCACCCGGACGTGGTGCGGCGGCTGGTCCTGGTCTCCGCCGGCTACGCGCAGGACGGCTTCTATCCGGAGATCCTGGGCATGCAGGGGCAGGTGGGCGCCGCCGCGGCGGAGATGATGAAGGAGACGCCCATGTACCAGTCGTACGCCGCCGTCGCGCCGCGTCCCGAGGACTTTCCGCGGCTGCTGGACGCCATGGGCGCGTACATGCGCCAGCCGTACGACTGGGCGGACGACGTGCGCGGGCTGTCGCTGCCCACGATGATCGTCTTTGGCGACAGCGACATGTACCGCCCGGAGCACGTGGTGGAGATGTACAGGCTGCTGGGCGGCGGCCTGCGCGACGCGGGGTGGCAGCGCGAGAACATGTCGCGCAACCGCCTGGCCATCGTGCCCGACGCCACGCACTACGACATCTTCTTCTCCCCCGCGCTCATCCCCACGGTGCTCCCGTTCCTGAACGGCCGCGGCGGCGCGGGCACCTGGGCCGGGCAGGTGGGCCAGCAGAACTGACGCACACGGGGGCCGCGCGCTGCTGAACGGGGCGAGGACGCGGGTCGTCCGGCGCCCTCGCGCCCTATCGCGCCCCGCCCAGCTGATTGCTATTTTGACGGCCGCGCCGCATGCATTCCTCGTCCCTCCACCATTTCGGAGTCTCGCTTGCCATCCATCGAACCATCGCGCTTCGAGCAGGGCCGGGCGATGCTGCTGGCGGGACTGCGCAGGCACCATCCGTTCGCCACGGCGGGAGAGAGCATCGCGGCGCAGTGGGCGGAGTTCCGCGCGATGGACTCCATCCCGCACGCGCGGGGCGGCCCGATGTACGGCGTGCTGTGCGGCGCGGACGTGGAGCGGCAGACGATGGAGTACATGACCGCCGTGGAGGTGGCGGAGTTCGATCCGGACGCCGCGCAGCTGGGGCGCATGCGCGTCCCTCCGCAGCACTACGCGGTGTTCGAACACACCGGGCCGGCGGCCGCCGTGCAGCAGACGTGGCCGGCCATCTGGGGCGAATGGATTCCGCGCTCCGGCTACACGGCCGTCCACGGACCCGAGTTCGAGGTGTACGGCGAGCGGTTCGATGCGCGCACCGGGACGGGCGTGATCGAGATCTGGGCCACCGTGCAGCCTCCCGGCCGTTGAGCCTCCGCCGCTCCGCACGCGCATCCTCCTGACTCCACAACCCGCAT
This sequence comes from Longimicrobium sp., assembly GCA_036259455.1. Taxonomy (GTDB): domain Bacteria; phylum Gemmatimonadota; class Gemmatimonadetes; order Longimicrobiales; family Longimicrobiaceae; genus Longimicrobium. The sequence goes on from DATABT010000301.1 coordinate 25,745, forward strand.
CCCCCGATGCAGAACACCTCGTGGCTGGCCGGAACCCGGTGGTACGTAACCGCCGAGAACCTGCTGGCGTACATGACCGACTCCGCGCTCAGGGTGCAGACGCCCGTCGCCGACCAGACGCTGTGGTCCATCACGGCGGCGGAGGGCGGTTCCTTCCACGGCACCGCGCAGACGTGGCTCTGGGCGCGCACCCCGGACGGCGGGTTCACGCAGGTGGCCGCGTCGAGCAACGCGATGGACGGCACCATCGCCGAGAGCGGCGAGATTACCATCCTGTTCACCCCCGACGACCCGGACCAGTCGCAGACCACCGGGTACGGGTACCTGCGCCGGGTGGACGGCGAGCCGCGGATGGAGATGCAGATGGCCACGGGAGCGCGGTCCATCGTCCTGCACTGGGCGTACATGACGGAGTGGAAGGGCGAGGGCCGGCCGGAGCTGCCGCCGCTGGAGCGGGTGCTGGAGGGCAGCCTGCGCTCCGACGAGTGGAGGTGGCTGCGCGGGTCCACGTGGCGCGCGGAGGACGAGGAGCTGTTCGCGGACGGGGCCACGTTCACCATCGGCGAGTACCGCAACGGGTACTTCCACGGCGGCGGCGAAACATCGGACGGCCAGGGCCTCAGGGTGGCGGGGTCCGTCACCCCCGAGGGCTCGCTCTACCTTCTCTTTTCCGTGTCCGATGCGCCCGGCGTGGCCCGCCGCGGCGCGCTGGCCTCCGCGGGCGATGCGTACCGCATGGCGTGGTCGCGGCCGTCCGGCGGACCGGCCGTGGGAGGCGCGGCGCCCGCCGCCGGCGCGGTTCGCTGATGCCGCGGTCTTTGCTCTCCGTATCGTCATGACCATGGATTCCATCACCATCTCGCGCGCCGGGCTGGCGGACGGCGTGAGCCAGGCGCTCATCCGCGAACTGAACGCGGAACTCAGCGGCATGTACCCGGAGCCCGGCGCCAACCACTTCGGCCTGGCGCCGGAGGAGGTGGAGGAGGGGCGCGGCGCGTTCCTCGTCGTCTACCGCGACGGAACGCCCGTCGGATGCGGCGCGCTGCGGAGGATGGACGCGGAGACGGGGGAGCTCAAGCGGATGTACGTGGCCCCCGCCGCGCGCGGCACCGGGCTGGGCCGCCGCCTGGTGGACGCGCTGGAGGCGGAGGCGCGGGCGCTGGGCGTGCGGCGCCTGGTGCTGGAGACCGGCACCCGGCAGGAGGCGGCCATCGCGCTCTACCGCGCCACCGGCTTCACGCAGATTCCGCTCTACGGCGAGTACCTGGACTCGCCGGCCACCAGCTACTGCATGGGCAAGGAGCTTTCCGCCCGCGCGCCAACGAGCGACGCATGAGCCGATTCACACCCGGGTTCTTCGATTCCGTCTACCTGGACACGGCGCCGTGGGACATCGGCGCGGCGCAGCCGGCCATGCTGGAACTGGTGGATGCGCATCCACCCGCGGACCCCGTGCTGGACGTGGGGTGCGGCACCGGCGATCTGGCGATTGCGCTGGCGGGGCGCGGGCTGCACGTTCTGGGGATCGACATCGTGCCGGCCGCCATCGAGCAGGCGCGGGAGCGGGCGGCCGCGCTCCCGGCCGATGCCGAGGGGCGCGTGGAGTTCCAGGTGGACGACGCGCTGCGGCCGTCGCGGCTGGGGCGGCGGTTCGGGGCCGTGGTGGACTCCGGCTTCTTTCACCTGTTCGACCAGGAGACGCGCGACGCCTTCGCCCGCGAGCTGGCGGAGACGCTGGCGCCGGGCGGACGCTTCTACCTGCTCGCGTTCGCCACGGAGTTCCCGGTGCCCAACACGCCGCTCACGGTGACGGACGACGAGCTGCGCGCGCGGTTCAGCGCGGAGAGCGGGTGGCGCATCCTCGCGCTGCGCCCCGCGACGTTCGAGAGCCGCATCGCCCCCGTGCCGGCCGTGGCCGCCTGTCTCGAGCGGGTGGCGGACGGCGGGTGATCTCGGGCATCACCGCCGGCACTGCGCGGACCCGTGCCGTAATCGCGCCTCCCGCGCTCCACATCCCACGCATCTCCCGCAGCCCATGGATTCCGGCATTCGCGCCAGCCTGGACGCGGTCCGCTCACACGACAGGGACGCGCAGAACGCCGCGTACACCTCCCTCATGCAGGCCACGGAGTCGCCGGTGGACTGGGCGTACGAGGCGTGGGACGAGGTCGTGGGCATGCTGCGCCACCCGGACAACAAGGTGCGCGCCATCGCCTCGCAGGTGCTCTGCAACCTGGCCGCGAGCGATCCCGACAAGCGCATCCTGGCCGACCTTGACGCGCTGCTGGAGGTCACCCGCGACGCGCGGTTCGTCACCGCGCGGCACTGCCTGCAGTCGCTGTGGAAGGTGGGGATCGCCGGGGAGGAGCAGCGGCGCGCGGTGCTGGCCGGACTGGCCGGCCGCTTCGCCGAATGCGCGAACGAGAAGAACCGCACCCTCATCCGCTTCGACATCAGCCAGGTGCTGCGCCGCATCCACGACGCCGCGCCGGACGAGGAGGTGAAGCGGACGGCGCTCGCGCTGATGGAGACGGAGCCGGACGCGAAGTATCGAAAGAAGTATCGAAAGAAGTACGCGGGGGTGTGGAAGGGCGTCCCCGCGGCAATCACTTTCTGACCGGCGGCCGGAGCATCGCCATGGCGAACGCGAAGCAGGCGGAATCGCCGGAGATCGTGGTCTTTTCCATCGTACGCGACTCCACGTGCGCGGAGTGCGGGTGCGAGATGTGGAAGGGCCGGTTCCTGCGAATGGAGGAGGGCAAGCCGCTCTGCCTGTCGTGCGCGGACCTGGACCACCTGGCGTACCTGCCCAGCGGCGACACGGCCATGACGCGCCGCGCCAGCAAGTACTCGCGCCTGCGGGCCGTGGTGGTGCGCTTCAGCCGCGCGCGAAAGCGCTACGAGCGGCAGGGCGTGCTGGTGGAGCAGGATGCGCTGGAGCGCGCGGAGCGGGAGTGCCTGGACGACGCCGAGCGTGAGCCGGTCGAAGGTGTCGTCATCACCGTCACGCAGGACGGGAGCGAGATCGGCGTCGGTCGTCGCGCTGCCGATCTCGC
>DATABT010000302.1:0-1633 GCA_036259455.1 Longimicrobium sp.
GGGACTGTGTCTGCGCGTCGCCGATGGCGGGAAGCAGGCGGACCTGCGCGTCGGACACGGTGCCGCGGAGCGCGTCCAGCGGCTCGCCGCTCACGGCCAGCGACTGCGCCAGTTCGGCGGGCGGGCGCGCGCCGGACGCCGTGGGCGCGTCCACCGCGCACGCCGCGCGCGCGACCGCCAGCGTCGGGATGACGACGGGGGAAACTCTGTGGGGCACGATTGGAGATCTCCAGGTTTGGAGGACAAGAGATGACACCTCCCGGCGGCCTCGAAGGGCGGGAGCGGATCCCGGTGATGAGTGCGTGGGATGGCCGAAAGTCTGCGGGCCGGAGTGGTGTCGGGTGCTCTAACATAGTGCGCTCCCCCGCGTCCGCCAAGGAAAATCCGCCCGGCTACCGTAGCGGCCGGAAACGCCCGATTAATCCGGAAATGTAAATGGCGCGACGGGTGAGGTGGCGGCAGGAAGGGGGGAACGCACGGCGCACGTCCGGGGCAGGAATTCCGACTTCTGCTCCAGCGTCCCGCAGCAGTCTTTCAGGAGGTTGATGATCGGCATCGGTCGAAGGAGATCCGCGCCACGACGACCCCGCCTCGCCCGGACACCCCCGGCACCGATCCGCCCGTTCCGGTCGGCAGGGCCTGGTGGATGGAAGACCGCCGCGGGAAGCGCGGGGCATGCGGCGCGATGATATGCTGGAGGGACTCCGCCGGGCGGTGGAGCCGTCTGGCCGCGCGACGGCGGAGATGGGACGCGAGCGGCGATGAGGCTCCGTGCCGCGCCCCGGCGGCGGGGCGGCGGAGTCATCCCGCGCCTCCCCTCATCGAAAAATAATTCTGTTGTGCGAACGGCCTCCACTACATATTGTGGATCGAACACCCGATTTGCGTGCCGAACGCAATCCGTCGGGCCATCCTCCACAAACCCGTGGCTGAAACACCTCACGCGGAGGCGCGGTAGAAGAAAAGACGGGGCAGTCGCCAAGCTGTTACGCGCGGCAGTCCATAATGGCACGAAGTTTCTGAACGTTTCCACCTGACGGCCAACATCCCTCGCGCGGCAGCCCGCGAGACGGCTGCGCGAGGGCGCACACGGCGGATCTGTCGCAATCCGCCGCCTCCTTTCCCACCGGGAGCCCACGTGCGAGGAAACGGATCGGGCGGCACGCTGCAGCGGGAGCTGGAGCACCGCATCAAGACCGGAAAGTGTGTGTACTGCCGGGCCCCCGCGGCCCCGGACCGGCCCCTTACCCGAGAGCACGTCATCCCCCGCGCCCGCGGGGGCCGCAGGAAAGACGCCCGCATCATCGTTCCCGCCTGCGCCCGGTGCAACCACCGGCGCGGCTGCCAGGAAGTCGTTCTCTTCCTTCTTGCCCGGCCGCGGCGAATCCTGGCATTCCTGGATTATCTCTCCGCCCTTCCGCCCGAAACCGTTCGCCAGGTCGACGTCCGCGTGTTCGCGGAACTGTACGCCGCCGTCTGGCTGCTGGCGGAAAGCTCGGCCGGCGGCGCGCCCTGGCGCGCGCAGCTGCAGCGCCTGTGCGCGGGGCGGCGGCTGCACCGCCGGCGGTACGCCGCGCGCCGCATCATGACGGCGGCGGGAGTGCGCATCGAGCGGGCGCGCGAGCGCAGCGGC
>DATABT010000303.1:0-3439 GCA_036259455.1 Longimicrobium sp.
AGCGGCGCTCCAGAGGGTGTTGCCCAACCTTCTGAATGTCCCAAAGACGTCATCCTGAGTCATTCGGCGCTGCGCGCACCCCGTCGAATGAAAGTCGCTCGCGCCGCGGCTGTCATTTCGAAGGAGGCGCCCGCGTGATCGCTGCCAGTGCAGGAACCCGTGGCGCCGACTGAGAAATCTACTCGCCCGTGCTGGTGCCACGCCCGCTCGACGGCCCTCGCCCGAATGGGTCTTCCTATTCAGGGGGCGCCCTCGCGGAACTCGTTTGATTGCAGTCGGTTGGGCGCGACCGAAGGATCTACTCAGCGCCGGCTGGGAGGCCACCTTCCTGCGAGGGCCCCGCCCCCCGGTATCGCGGGCGAGATCCTTCGGTCGCCGCCGTAGATCATGCGCCAACAAGGACTTGTGCGGCGGCTCCCTCAGGAAACCAATCCGCTGAACGTTGGAGTTGAGCAACACCACGGGGCGCGAGCGACTGGGCGGGGGATTTCTTGTGGCCGGTGGCTGCCGGCGCGGGACGTTGGCTGCCAGCGGTTGACAAGCAGGCTGCGCGCGCGTCATTTCCCGCGCGGTGGACAGACCGGGGCGGCGGTGCGGCGCCCCGGCATTTTTTCGTATCAGCGGGATGGATGCGGATGGGCGACGGGATTGCGGCGCACGGGGAGCGGCTGCGGCTGGGCCACATCGTGTACAGCAACTGCTTTCCGGTGCACGCGCGGCTCCTCGACGCCGGCGCGCCGGAGTGGATCGACATCGTGCAGGGGGTGCCGTCGCACCTGAACGCGCTGCTGGAGCGGGGCGAGATCGACGTGGCGCCCTGCTCCAGCATCGAGTTCGCGCGCAACGCGCATCGCTACCGCGTGCTGCCGGACCTGGTGATCGGGTCGCGGGGGCCGGTGCGGTCCATCCTCTTCGCCGCCACGCGGCCGCCGCGGGAACTGGGCGATGCGCTGGTGGCGATGCCGACCGCGTCCGCCACCTCCGTGGTGCTGCTGAAGGTGCTGCTGCGGCTGCGCTGGGGCGTGCGCCCGCGCTTTCGCTGGTTCGACCAGGCGGCGGAAGACCCGTTCGCGGGCGGCGCGGACGCGGCGCTGTTCATCGGCGACGTGGCGCTGCGGGCGGACCTTTATCCGCAGATCCCGCATCGCTTCGACCTGGGCGCGGAGTGGTGGGATCACACGGGGCTGCCGTTCGCGTTCGCGGTGTGGCAGGCGGGCGGCGGATCTGACGACGCGCTGCGGCGGCTGCACGCCACGCTGCTGGAGTCACGCTCCTACGGGTACCAGCACCGGACGGAGGTGGCGGCGCGCTGGGCGCAGCGGTTCGGATTCACCCCGGCGTTCCTGGACCGCTACTGGCGCGACCTGGCGTACGAGCTGGACGCGCCGATGCTGGAGGGGCTCAACACCTTCTACCGCCTGGCCTCGGAGATCGGCGAGATCCCGGAGGCGCCCCGCATTCGCTTCGCCGCGGCGGGGGATGCGCAGCCAGCGCTGCGGTGAGCGCGGTTGGAGGCCCCTCCCCACTCGTTCCTCGCGGAGAGGGGGAGAACGTCTCTGCCCTTGGCGGTTCGCGCGGGCGGATACATCTTTGACAGGCCGCTCCGGTGCTCCGCCGGGCGGCCTGCTCTCTTCGCCCGACCCGTCCGTGACAATCCATCCACACCCCTTCCTCCGTGGCGCCTTCCGCCGCGGACCGGCCCTCTGCGCGCTCCTGGCCGCGCTCCTGCTCGCCGGCGCGCTGGAGGCGCAGTCGCGCAGCCGTCCGCGGCCGCGCTCCCCGGCGGCGCAGGAGGACACCGCCGCGGGCGTACGCGTGTGCGCGGGCGGCGACGTGACGCTGGGCACCAACCTGGACACCGCCTGGGTGCACACGGCCCGCGCGCGACTGGGCCGCCGCGTGCCCGCGCTCCCCTCGCCGGACTCGCTGCTGGCGCCGCTGCGGCCGCTGCTGGCCGACGCCGACGTCGTGCTGCTGAACGTGGAGGCCGCCATCGGCGAGGGACGCATCAACCGGCGGAAGTGCGCGCCGGGATCGACCCTGTGCTTCGCCTTCCGCTCGCCGGTGGAGGCGGCGGGGGCCATTCGCCGGGTGGCGCCGGAGAGCGCGCAGGTGATCGGCAACGTGGCCAACAACCACGCCCGCGACGACGGCGACATCGGCCGGCGCAACACGGTGCGCCACCTGGAGGCCGCGGGGGTGAGCGTGACGGGGCTGGATACGATCGCCACGCGCGTGATCACGGAGCGCGGCGACACGGTGGCGTTTCTGGGCTTTGCGCAGTGGACGGGGCCGGACCCGCGCAACCTGGGCGCCGTGCGCCGCCACGTGCGCCGCGCGGCGGGCGCGTACGCGCGCGTGGTGGTGACCATGCACATGGGCGCGGAGGGGCGCGGCCGGCAGAACACGCCCAACGCCCGGGAATCGTTCGCGGGCGAGGACCGCGGCAACGTGGTCGCCTTTGCGCGGGCGGCGGTGGAGAGCGGCGCGGACCTGGTGATCGGCCACGGGCCGCACGTGATGCGCGCCGCGGAGTGGCGCGACGGCAAGCTCGTCTGGTACTCGCTGGGCAACCTGGTGACCTACGGGCCGTTCACCATGCGCGAGCCGCTGAACCGCGGCGGCATTGCCTGCACGGTGCTGGACCGCGACGGCGCCATCCTCTCCGCGCAGCTGCGGTCCACGGTGCAGCGGGCGCCGGGGCTGGTTTCGGTGGATGCCACGCATCGCGCGGCGGCGCTGGCGGATTCGCTGGGCCGCATCGACTTTCCGTACACGGCCGCGCGGCTGGACCGCTATACCGGCGAGGTGCTGCGGACGGACGGCACGCCCCTCCCCGGCGCCGTGCCCCTGCCCGCGGGGGGCGGCGTGCCGCCGGATTCCGTTCCGCGGCGCCGCCGCCGGGCGCCGGGGAGCGGTAGATCGGGCACGCCGGGGAGCTGATGGGCCTCGACGGGCAGTTCGGGGTGACGCTGTTCTGGTGCCTCGCGGGCGGGCTGATCATCGTGCCGGAGACGTGGCTCCACCCCATCATCGGCAAGATCGTGCTGGTGCCGGCGTGCCTGTTCGTGTTCCTGCTGGGCGGGGTGACGGAGTACTCGACGATCGGCGCGATCTTCACCATCCTCGTCCTTGTCGTGGTCCACGGCGCCGCGGCGGAGGCGCGGGCGGAGAAGCTCGCCGCAAAGCAGGCCGCGAGCGAGCCTGCCGCCGAGCGACCCTCCGCGCCCGCCAAACCGGCGGCCGAACCCGCCCCCCCGTGCGGCGGCCCTGCCGTGCCCGGGGTGCGGCGCGTTCGAGTGGACGCGCAACCGCTGCGCGTACTGCGGACGGCAGCGCGCGTGAGATCGGGGCCCCCTCGCCGCTCGTTCCTCGCGGAGAGGGGGGAGAATGGAGACGGCGAAGAATGAGGAGCGGGGCGGCGGATCGATGATCCGCC
>DATABT010000304.1:0-3813 GCA_036259455.1 Longimicrobium sp.
CACCTCCTCCGTCGCCGTCCGCGGCGCCACCGGGGCCACCGGCGCGGGGGCGTCGGGGTCCGGGAGCGCGCGGCGGTCCACCTTTCCGTTCGGCGTCAGCGGGAGCGCGTCCAGCCAGACGAAGGACGACGGGACCATGTAGGCGGGAAGGAGCTTCCGCAGGTGGCCGCGGATGGCCACGGCCCGCGGCGGCTCGCCCTCCGCCACCAGGAAGGCCACCAGCCGCCGGTCCTCGCCCGCGCCGGCGGCCAGGGCGGCGGCGTCGCGCACCGACGGGTGGGCGCGCAGCGCGGCCTCCACCTCGCCGGCCTCCACGCGAAAGCCGCGCACCTTCATCTGCGCGTCGGCGCGGCCCGCGATCTCCACCGCGCCGTCCGGGCGATACCGGCCCAGGTCGCCGGTGCGGTACATCCGGTCCGCCGCGTCGCCCGTCCACGGGTTGGCGACGAAGCGCGCGGCGGTCAGCTCCGCGTCGTTCAGGTAGCCGCGCGAGAGGTAGGGGGTGCGGATGGCGATCTCCCCCATCTCGCCGATCCCCGCCACCGTCCCGGCCGGGGTGATGACCAGGAGGTCCACGCCGTCGATGCCCCGGCCGACGGGAAGCGTCTCCCGCTCCGCCGGCAGGTCGTCCGGCACCGGGTAGGCGCCCATCGCCTGCGGGGTCTCGGTGGCGCCGTAGAAGTTGACGGCGCGCGCGTTGGGGGCGATCGACCGCAGCGTCCGCACGTCCGCGGCGCGCAGCAGGTCGCCGCCAAAGCAGGCCAGCCTGAGCGCGGGTAGCGTCACGCCCTCCGCGCCGGCGGCGATGAGCTGCACCGTCGCGGGGGTCAGGTGCGAGACGGTGATCCGCTCGCGCGCCATCCACTCCGCCAGCCACCCCGGCGTCACCAGACCCGCCGGATCCGGGATGACGATCGAGGCGCCGACGGAGAGCGGCGCGAAGACGTCGCGCAGGAGCGGGTCGTGCGCGAGCCCGGCAAGGAGGGTGAACCGGTCCTCCGCGCCGGCGCCCATCTCCCGCCCGTACCAGCCGAAGAAGTGCGCCAGCGGGCGATGCGTCCCCGCCACCGCCTTCGCCCTCCCTGTCGTTCCGGAGGTGAAGGCGACGTAGGCCAGGTCGTCCGGCCCCACGTCGACGGGCGGCGCTTCGGCGGACCGGCCTTCCACTCCATCCTTTCCCTTCGCGGCGAGGACGACGGTCGACTTTACCGAAGCCCCGAGCGCCTCCGCCACCTCCGGCGGCACCTCACCGCCGGCGCCGATCCGCAGCAGCGCGGACGGGCGGGCGATGCGGACGTACTCCGCCAGCCGCGCGGGCGGATACGCGGGGTCCAGCGAGACGAACGCCGCGCCCGCCTTCCACGCCGCCAGGAGCGCGCGAACCAGCGGCGCCGAGCGGTGCGCCCACACGGCCACCGTGTCGCCCGGCCGCACGCCGTCGGCCAGGAGCCGGTGCGCGATGTGGTTCGCCGCCGCCTCCAGCTCGGCGTACGTCCACCGCTCGAGCGCGTCCTGGACCGCCACCGCGTCGGGTGATTCCGCCGCCCGCCTGCTGACGCGCGCGTGGAGGGCGCCGGTCCACGCCTCGGCCTGGATCGTCCGGGCAGGATCGGGGAGGATGGCGGCCGCCTGGCCGGTCCGCAGCGACAGCGCGCCGGCCTCCGCCCGCGGGTCGGCGATGGCCTGCCGCAAGACGGCCGCGACCTGCTCCACCAGCTCGGCGATGCGCTCGGGGCTGAACAGGTCGGCGGCGTAGACGGCCGTGATCGCCAGTCCGTCTGGCGACTCGCGGGCGCAGAGCGTCAGGTCCAATCCGGTGCCGGTGTCGCCGGTGGAGTACGGCTCGGCGCGGAGCCCGCCCGGGAGGCGCGGTGGGCCGCCATCAGGCTCCACGTAGTCGAGCTGCACCTGGAAGACGGGCGAGTGCGCCAGCGAGCGCGGCACGCCCAGCGCCTGCACCACGCGCGCGAACGGCACCTCCTGGTGGGCGTACGCGGCCCGCGTGGCCTCGCGCACCCGCGCCAGGAGCGCGCGGAACGCCGGGTTCTCCGCCAGGCTCACCCGCAGCGCCAGGGTGTTCACGAACATCCCGAGCATTGGCCCGGTGCCGGCGTGCGTGCGCCCCGCCACCCGCGTGCCGACGACGACGTCGTCCTGGCCGGACCAGCGCGCGAGGACGACGTCCAGCGCGGCGAGGAGCACCATGAACGGCGTGGCGCCCTCGCGCCGGGCCAGCGCCCGCACGCCGTCCAGGATCTCGGCCGGGAGGAGCGCGCCGGTCACGGCCGCCCGGCGGCTCTGCGCGGCGGGGCGAGGGCGGTCGGTCGGCAGCTCGAGCAGCGGCGGGGCGCCGGAGAGCTTCTCGCGCCAGTAGCCCACCTGGCGCTTCGCCGCGTCGCCACCCATCCACCCGCGCTGCCAGATGGCGTAGTCGGCGTACTGCACCGCCAGTTCGGGAAGGGGCGACGCTTCGCCACGCGAGAACGCGGCGTAGAGCGCCCACAGCTCGCGCTGGTAGACGGCGGCCGACCACCCGTCGAACACCGCGTGGTGCGCGTTGGCGTGCAGCAGGTGGTCGTTCGCCGCGACGCGGACCAGAAAGGCGCGGAACAGCGGCGCGCCGTCCATCGCGAACGGGGTGCGGCGGTCCTCGGAGACCAGCCGCCGCGCCTCCTCCTCGCGCGCCTCCCGCGGCATCGCCGCCAGGTCGTGCACGGGGAGACGGAAGCCGACGAACGGAAGGACGCGCTGCGCCGGGACGCCGCCGTCGTCGGCAATGACGGTGCGCAGCGCCTCGTGCCGGCGGACGATCTCGCCCACCGCGCGCTCCAGCGCCTCCGCGTCGAGCGAGCCGGAGATGCGCAGGGTGACGGGGGTGTTGTACGCGGGCGAGTGTGGCGCCAGGCGCTGCAGCACCCACAGCCGCTCCTGGCCGAAGGAGAGCGGCGCGTCATTCCCGCGCGGCTGCGGGACGAGCGGCGGGTGGGGAACAGGGTCCGCGAGGACAACTTCCGAAGACATGGAGCGAGGGCGAGGAGTGGAGAGAACTTCAGCAAAGAAGACGCCAAATATAAGGCCGGCCCGTGCAGGCACAATCACATCCGGACGCTGGCCCGCCCGCCTTCCCACCATGCGCGCCGCCTCTCCGTTCGGGAGACCGCTCTGCGCCGGGGCTCGCCGAAACCGCGCCATCCCGTGGGTCTCTGCTTTCCGTAAAGCACGACTCAATTACATTTTCCTCCATTTTTCGAAGCGCCATGTTGACTTGCCATGATGCGAGAGGGTATCATGAACGCAGCTACCCTGCGGACATCGTAAGTTGATGTGTGGCATGCACGATGGCGCATACTGGTCGCTGATTCGGTCGCGCTGATAGAACCTGTCCCTCCTCTCCAGCGCGGGGGGGGAAACAGCGGTCCGACGACCAGATCCGACGAAAGTCCCGCCCGGCTCTCGAATCCCCCGGAAGCCTTCTCGCTTTCGCGTCACCGTCTCGCTCTTCCCCTCCGAATGTCGACGCCCACGATCAAAGGACAGGAAGCCATCCCGCGCCCAGGGGCCATCTGCGTGCCCGCACTCGCTGATCCGGCGCTTCGCCCCCGCGACGCCGACATCCGCCCTGACGCGTGCGTCCACGACCTGTTCCGCGCGCAGGCGGCGCGGACGCCGGAAGCGGTCGCGCTCTCCTGGCGGGGCGAGCGGCTGACGTACGCGCAGCTGGAGGCGCGGGCGAACGGGCTCGCCAACGCGCTGCGGCGCCGCGGCGTGGGGCCGGAGGTGCGCGTGGGCATCTGCCTGCCGCGAACGCCGGAG
>DATABT010000305.1:0-5211 GCA_036259455.1 Longimicrobium sp.
GCCAGCAACGGCATCCCGACGGCCGTCCCCCATCCCCTGAATCCTGAAGAGGTTGAAGAAACAAGAGAAAAGGGAATAGGGAATAGGGAATAGGGAATAGCCAGCGACGGCATTCCGAGGCCCGTCCCCATCCCCTGAATCCTGAAGAGGTTGAAGAAACGACAATCACGGGAGTCGGGCAGGGAGCCCGCGGACGCATCGCCCGCTATTCCCTATTCCCTATTCCCTATTCCCTGGCCGTCATGAACATCTCCTATCGCTGGCTCCAGTCCATCGCCCCGGGCCTCACCGGCACCCCGCAGGAGCTCGCGGAGCGCCTGGCCATGCTCGGCGCGCCCGTGGACGAGATCGTGGACCTGGGGGGACAGATCGGCGACGTCGTCATCGCGCGGGTGGAAGAGGTGCGGCAGCATCCCAACGCCGACCGCCTGCGTATCTGCACCGTCAACGCCGGCGGCGACGAGCGGCTGCAGGTGGTGTGCGGCGCGCCCAACGTGGAAGCCGGCGGCCTGTATCCCTTCGCCCCCATCGGCGCCACCCTTCCCGGCGGAATGGAGATCAGGAAGGCGAAGCTGCGCGGCGAGGAGTCGCAGGGGATGCTCTGCTCCGCGCGCGAGCTGGGGCTGGGGCGCGACCACGCCGGGCTGATGACGCTGCGCGGCGACTTCGCGCCGGGCGCCAGCTTCCGCCAGTCCCTCGGGCTGGACGACTGGCTCCTGGTGGTGGACGTGACGCCCAACCGCGGGGAGCTCCTCTCGCACCTGGGCGTGGCGCGCGAACTGGCGCCGCTCGGCGAGGACAGCATCGAGCTCCCGCGCTTTCCCAACGACCGAGGCCACGCCTGCCCCGTGAAGCAGGGGCGCCGCGAGTGCGACGTCGCCGGACTGGAGGTGGAGATCCAGGACGACCAGGGGTGCCCGCGCTACATGGGCGCCGTGGTGCGCGGCGTGACGGTCGCGCCGTCGCCGGAGTGGCTGGCCACGCGGCTGCGGGCCATCGGCGTTCGCCCCATCAACAACGTGGTGGACGCCACCAACTACGTGCTGCACGAGCTGGGGCAGCCCATCCACGCCTTCGACCTGGCGCTGCTGCGCGGCGGCCGCGTGGTTATCCGCGGCGCCCGGAGCGCCGAGCGGCTGACCACGCTGGACGGCGTGGAGCGCGTGCTGGAGCCCACGGACGTGGTGATCGCAGACGGCGAGCGCGCCGTCGCCCTGGGCGGCGTAATGGGTGGCGAGAACAGCGAGGTGAGCGAATCCACCACGGACCTGTTCGTCGAAGTCGCGCTGTTCGATCCCAGCGCCGTGCGCAGGACGGCGCGGCGGCTGGGGCTGAACACGGACGCCTCGCACCGCTTCGAGCGCAGCGTGGACCCCGAGGGGCAGCCCGCCGCCATGAGCCGCGTGATCGAGCTGATCCTGGCCGTCGCGGGCGGGCAGGCCATCGGCGCCGTGGACCTGTGCCCGCATCCGTACGAGCCGGTGAAGGTGGGCGTCCGCGAGGAGCGGGTGGAGAAGGTGCTCGGCATCGCGATCTCCGCCAGGGAAATCCGCGACCTGCTGGAGCCCATCGGCTTCGAGGTGAACACCAGGCCGCGGCCCATGCGCGTCCTGGTCCCCGGCTTTCGCCCGGACGTGACGACGGAGATCGACGTGATCGAGGAAATCGCGCGCCGGCGCGGCTTCGACTCGTTTCCCGAGGCGATGCTCCCCTTCCGGCCGACGGCCGTCCCCGAGCACCCGTCCATCCAGGTGGAGCGGCGGATCCGCGATCTGTTCGTCCGCTGGGGTTTCCTGGAGTCGGTGACCACGGCGTTCGCGCCGGAGACGGCGGGTGCGGTGCCGCTGCTGAATCCGCTTTCCGCGGAAGAGGCGTTCCTGCGGACGACGCTCGTCCCCGGCCTGCTGCGCCGCCTGGAGCACAACCTGGCGCACGGCGTGCGCGACGTGCGGCTGTTCGAGGTGGGCACCGTTTTCCGCGCCGCGGCCGACGGCGGTCTGCCGCGCGAGGAGCGCTGGGTGGCGGCGGCGTTCACCGGCACCAGCCGCCCGGCGCACTGGTCCGGTCCCGCGCCGGACTGGGACGTGTGGGACCTGAAGGGGTTGATGGAGGAGACCGCCGCGGAGCACCCGGGCGGTTCGGTGGACGCGGCGGATGGCCGGCTCGTGATCTCCGTCGATGCTGACGAAGCCGGCAACGGCCGCGTCGCCGCGGAGGGTGAGGTGGATGCGCCCGCGTGGGCGGGCCCCGTGTTCCTGCTGGAGATGCGGCTCCCCCACGCCGCCGCGTCGCGCCGGCACGCCAGGTATCAACCGCTCCCCGTGCATCCCGGCTCGGAGCGGGACCTGGCGCTCCTCGTCCCCACCATGGTGCGCGGGACGGACGTGTCGGGGACGATTCGCGAGGCGGCGGGGGCGCTGCTGGAGGACGCGTATCCGTTCGACCTGTACGAGGGAAAGGGGATTCCGGAGGGGACGCGCAGCCTGGCGTTCCGGCTGCGGTTCCGCGCGCCGGAGCGCACCCTGACGGACGCGGAGGTGGATGGCGCGGTGGGCCGCGTGCTCTCCGCGCTGGAGGAGCGGCACGGTGTCCGCCGCCGCTGACCGACCCACCGTCGCGCAGGCGGATGACGCTCCCGCGCACGGCTGGGAGCGGCTGGAGAACGCCGCGCGCGGTGCCGCCGCCGCCCTGGGCGACTGGCGGCGCCGCGCGCTGGAAGCGGAGCACGAGGTGCAGCGGCTGCGCAACGAGCTGGAGCAGCTGACCTCGCTGGGGCCGCTGCCGTTGGACGAGGCGGCCGACGAGCTGCGCCGCCTGCGCGCGGAGAACGCGGTGCTCACCAGCCGCGCCGCCGAGGCACGCCAGCGCGTGAGCGGATTGCTGGCGCGCCTCTCGGTGCTGGAGAACCGCCCGTGAGCCGCCCGCGCAAGGCGCCGCCCGCGCGCCATTCCGTCACGGTCGAAATCGCCGGCGAGCGGCACGTGCTGCGCTCCGACATGCCCCCGGAGTACACGCGCGCCGTCGCCCAGCACGTTGACGACACCCTGCGCGCGCTCCCCAGCTTTCCCACGCTGGAGCCCTTCCGCGCCGCGATCCTGGCGTCGCTCTCCATCACCGACGAGCTCTTCCGCGCCCGCGAGGAGATCGACCGCCTCCGCGCCGAGGTCGAGGCGAGGGTCGCGGAGATCGCCGCCATGCTGGAGGACGCGCAGAGTTCGGAGTAAGCATCGTGTGATGTGATGACGCGATTCCCTCATTGCTTGAACCTGTCATGCCTTTCCTTGCTACAGCCGCTGTGTGGGCGACCATTCTCAGCTTGTTCGTCGCGGTTGGCGCCTGGCTGTGGCCTGTTTCGAGGGGTCAGCGCCGCCGTACCTCGGAGCGGGGCCGGTCACCGGACATTCCTCGGATGATCACGAGCGCGTGGCACGGTAAAGCTCTGGACGTGCCGTGGGAGAGTCATCTCGACACCGTCCATAGATGGGAGGCACACGGGGGGAAGAACCAGCAGTGGTGTTTTGACGACATCGAGGAAGGCGCCTACGTCATTCGTTCGTTCTTTACCGGACGCTGTATTGAGATTCCCGACCACTCGTGTACGGACGCCACGCAGGTTCGACAGGTCGAGTATTCCGGAGAACGGAATCAGCAGTGGATGGTGACGCGGCAGCAGAATGGGACCTGCCGCATCCACAATCGGCACAGCGGCAAGTGCCTTGACGTGCTTGGCTGGAACAAGGACGATGGAGCGCGGGTGGGGCAATGGAGATGTAAGGGGGCGGCCAATCAGAACTGGCGTATCGAACCTCCTCTTTGAATTGAATTGAAGCCGCACTGGCCCTGCTCCCATCCCCCGTGCACTTGCCACTTCCCCGCAACCCTGCGTATGTTTTCCCGTTGCGGCGTAACCTGCCGCGCTGACTGAGCGGGGCTCAGCACCGCGGTGGCAGGAAGGATTCGCTCTGCCACCGTTTTCTTGTGCACAGGCCGCGGGTAAATCCCGCGCGCGGATAAAGATATACGATGGAGATTCTGCTGATCGCGCTGGCCGCGGTCGTGGGGGGCGCCGTCGGCTTCTTGGCCGGCAAGGCGGTCACCGACTCGCGCACACAGGCGCGCCTGACCGCCGCCAGGGCCACGGCCGAGGACGAGGCGGAGCGCATTCGCGCGGCCGCACGCCAGGAGGCCGAGAGCCTGCGCAAGGCCGAGGTGCTCAAGGGGCGCGAGGAGGCCATCCGCGCCCGTGAAGACTGGGAGCGCGAAGAAGCCAAGCGCCGCGACGAGGTGGACCGCCTGGAGCGCCGCCTTCAGGAGCGCACGGAGACGCTGGACCGCAAGCTGCACCTGCTGGACGAAAAGGGCGACGCGCAGGAGCGCCGCGCGCAGGAGCTGGCGCAGCGGGAAAAGCAGGTGGAGGCCCAGTCCGTCGAGCTGGCCGGCCGCATCACCGAGGCGCAGCACCGGCTGGAGGCGCTCGCCGGGCTGAGCGCCGACGAGGCGCGCCGCCAGCTGATGCACGACCTGGAGGAGCAGGCCAAGGCCGCGGCCGCGCAGCGCATCCGCGAGATCAAGGAAGAAGCCAAGCGCGACGGCGAGCGCGAGGCCAAGAAGATCATCTCCCTCGCCATCCAGCGCATTGCCGCGGACCACACGGCCGAGACGACCGTGTCCGTGGTCGCGCTGCCGTCGGACGAGATGAAGGGGCGCATCATCGGCCGCGAGGGGCGCAACATCCGCGCGTTCGAGCAGGCCACGGGCATCGACGTCATCATCGACGACACGCCCGAGGCCGTGGTCCTCAGCGGCTTCGACCCCGTGCGGCGCGAGACGGCGCGCATCGCCCTGGAAAAGCTGGTGTCGGACGGGCGCATCCACCCCGGGCGCATCGAGGAAGTCGTTGGCAAGGCGCGCAAGGAGGTGGAGAACGGAATGCGCGAGGCCGCCGAGGAGATCCTGTACGAGCTGGGGATCCACGGCGTGCACCCCGAGATCGTCAAGGTGCTGGGGCGCCTGAAGTTCCGCACCAGCTACGGCCAGAACCAGCTGCTGCACGCCAAGGAAGTCGCCATCCTGGCCGGCAACATGGCGGCGGAGATGGGCTTCGACGCCACCCTGGCCAAGCGGATGGGCCTGCTGCACGACGTGGGAAAGGGGATGACCCACGAGCACGAGGGTACCCACGTGGAGCTGGGCTACAACCTCTGCAAGAAG
>DATABT010000306.1:0-6100 GCA_036259455.1 Longimicrobium sp.
AGGGATGACGAGCCGACGTTCAGGACCAGGATGTTCACGCGCACGCTCCGGGCGAGGGGTGGATGCCGAGCGCACATAATAGCGACGCCGCCGCGCGCTGGTACGGGCGCGGCGGCGTCGCTATTCTGTGCGCTCGGCATCCACCCCTCGCCCGGAGCGTGCGCGTGAACATCCTGGTCCTGAACGTCGGCTCGTCATCCCTCAAGTTCCAGTTGATGGACACGGACGCCGACCGCATGAAGGAGAACACCGACCGGCGGCTGGCGCGCGGGCAGATCGAGCGCATCGGCGCGGAGGCGGTGTGGAGCTTTCGCGCGGGCGACGACGCGCCGGTCAAGGGCAGCGCGCCGCTGAAGGACCACCGCGCGGCCGTGGAGTACCTGCTGGCGTGGATCGTGGCGGACCACTCCAACGTGGAGATCCACTCGCTGGCGGAGATCGGCGCGGCGGGGCACCGGGTGGTGCACGGCGGCGAGCACTTCGTCCATTCCGTCTCCATCGACGACGCGGTGATGCGCGGCATCGAAGAAACCATCGAGCTGGCGCCGCTGCACAACCCCGCCAACCTCAAGGGCGTGCAGGCCGTCAAGGCGGTGCTGGGGCCCGCGGTGCCGCAGGTGGCCGTCTTCGACACGGCGTTCCACCACACGCTGCCGGAGCGCGCCTTTCTCTACGCCATCCCCTACTCGCTGTACCGCCGCCACCGGGTGCGCCGCTACGGGTTTCACGGCACCTCGCACCGCTACGTGAGCTACCGCTGGAGGCAGATCACCGGCACCCCTCGCGAGGCGGAGAAGATCATCACGCTGCACCTGGGCAACGGCTGCTCGGCGTGCGCCATCTCCGCGGGCGAATCCATCGACACGTCCATGGGGTTCACGCCGCTGGAGGGGCTGGTGATGGGGACGCGGTCCGGCGACCTGGACCCCGCGCTGCTGGACTACATCGCGGAAAAGGAGGGGCTGAACCTGGCCGGCGTGGAGACGCTGCTGAACAAGCAGTCGGGGCTGCTGGGCATCAGCGGGCTGACCAACGACATGCGCGAGCTGCTGGCAGAGGCGGAGGAGCACGATGACCGGCGGGCGTGGCTGGCCATCGAGATCTTCTGCTATCGGGTGCGCAAGTACATCGGCAGCTACCTGGCGGCCATGGGCGGCGCGGACGCCATCTGCTTCGCGGGCGGCATCGGCGAGAACGCGCCGGCGGTGCGGGCGATGATCTGCGAGCAGATGGAGTGGGCGGGCATTCGCCTGGACGAGGCCGCGAACCACGCCTGCACCGGCGTGGAGGCGCGCATCAGCCCGGAGGGCGCCAAGCCGGAGGTGTGGGTGATCCCCACCGACGAGGAGCTGCTCATCGCGCGCGACACCTGGCGCGTGACGCACGGCATGGAAACGCGCTTCTGAACGCAGAGTGCGCGGAGTTGAAAAGAGAGTCCGCGGAGAACTGATGGAGCCTGATGGAGTCCTCTGCGTACTCGCTTTCCTTACTCCGCGTACCCCGCGTAAAAAGCCCTATCGCGGAGCCGAGGGAGCGGCGGTCTGGGCGGCACCGGGTTCGGGCACGAGCGAGACCTGCACGCGGCGCGCGGGGTCCAGGTACAGGCGCGCGGCGTCGCGGATGCGCTGGGCGGAGACGGTGGACGCCACCAGGTTCTCGTTGATGCCGCGCGCGTCCCAGCCGTGGCGGTCGTACGTCAGCAGCCGCGCCATCCAGGCGGAGTTGTCGCGCAGCTCGATCTCTCTCGCGCGGCGGGCGGCCTCGCGCACCTTGTCCACCACGTCCGCCGGCACGCCCCGCGCGCGCACGGTGTCGATCTCCGCCATCACCACCCGCACCAGCTCGTCCACCCGCTCGGGCGCCGACCCGAAGTCGATGCTCAGGCTGTAGCGCTCCCAGGGGTCGCGCCCCACGCTGCCGGACACGCCCACGCCGTAGGTGCCGCCCAGATCTTCGCGCAGCTTTTCGCGCAGGCGGATCTGCAGCGCCTCCGCCAGCGCGGTCACGTCCGCCGTGGCCTGGCGCGAGAACTCGGCGGGGCCGGTAAAGACGAGCACCGTGCGTGCCTTGGGCTCCACCCCGCGCCGCACCATCCGCTCCACGACGCCGGACGGCGGACGGATGCCCAGGTCGCGAAAGGTCTCGCGCGCGTCCGTGCCCGGCAGGCTGGCCAGGTACGTCTCCACCAGCGGCCGCAGCGAATCGGGGTGGAACGTGCCGACGAAGTAGAAGGTGAAGTCGCCCGCGTCGGCAAAGCGCTGGCGGTAGATCTCCAGCGAGCGGTCGATGTTCAGCGAGTCGAACACGGCGGCGGTGAACGGCCGCATGCGCGGGTGCCCCTGCGACAGGATGGCCGTCAGCGTGTCGGCGAAGGCGGACTCCGGCGTCACGCTGCGGTTGCGCAGCGACTCGCGGCCGCGCTGCTTGTACGCTTCCCACGCCGTGGTGTCGCGCCGCGGCTGGGTAAAGTAGAGGTGGATGAGCTGAAAGAGCGTCTCCACGTCCCTGGGCGCCGCGTAGCCATTCATCCCCTCCGAAAGTTCGGTGACGTTGGGGCCCACCGACGCCGCCTTCCCCGTCAGCCGCTTCTGCAGGTCCGTGAGGGAGAGGCCGCCCACGCCGCCCAGCTGCACCGCCGCCGTGGCCGTGCGCCCGTACAGGTGCGCGCTGTCCGGCAGCAGCGAAAGCCCGCCGGGGCTGGTCGCGGCGAAGAGGATCTCGTCGTCCTTGAAGTCCGTGGGCTTGAGCACCACGCGCGCGCCGTTGCTCAGCGTCCAGCGAACGACGCCCACTTCCGGCTGCGAATCCACCCGCACCACGCGCCCCGCCGCCGGCGTGCGGGCCAGCAGCGGTGCGTCCGACACCGTCTCCGTGTACGCCGCCACCTCCGACCGCGTGACGGAATCCGCGACGAAGGCCAGGCGCGCCTCGCCGGGCCGCTGCAGCCCGGCGCGGTCCGGTCCGCTGACCAGCACCACGCGGTCGCGCAGGGCGGCGTAGCGGCGGGCGGCGGCGTTCACCTCCTCCAGCGTGACGGTGGGGACGACGGCGCGGTTGATGGCGTACTCGTCCTCCACCGTGCGCAGCGGCCCGCGGCGAAGGAAGTGGTCCGCGTACGTGCCGGCGTACGCCGCGCTGGGCGTCCTGGCGCGCTCCGCGTGGATCTGCTCCCACATGCGCAGGAGCTCCGCCTTCTCCCGCTCCAGCTCCGCCGCGGTGAATCCGTGGCGCGCCGCGCGCTCCAGCTCCGCCACCAGCGCGCCCAGCCCGCGCTCCGCGCCGCCCTCCGCCACGGCGGCGTTCAGGACGAAGGTCTCCACCGGGCGCAGCGAGCCGCCGTGGTACGAGCCCACGTCGATGAACGGCGCGTCGGGCTCCAGGCTGATGTCCTGCAGCCGGTCGCCCAGCAGCCCGCTGAACATTCCCTCCACGATGGAGCGGCGGATCTCCTCGGGCGTGGTGTCCGGGCTCGCGGGCATCATCCAGCTGACGTTCACCTGCGTGCGCGGCAGCTCCGGGTCCATCGTCACCATGTACCGCGTGCTGTCCGCAAGGGGGACGGCGATCTCCGGCCGCTCCGGCCCCTGCCGCGGCTGCATCCCCCCGAACTCCTCGCGGATGCGCGCCTCCATCTCGCGCGGGTCGAAGTCCCCGACGGCCACGACCGCCATCAGCTCCGGGCGGTACCAGTCCTCGTAGAAGCGGCGCAGCGTCTCCGGCGCAAAGCCGCGCAGCGTCTCCAGCTCGCCGATGGGAAGGCGCTCGGCGTACTTCGATCCGGCGAACAGGAAGGGGAACTGGCGGTCGCCGATGCGCGCGCCGGCGCCCCGCGAGCGGCGCCACTCCTCGATCACCACGCCGCGCTCCTTCTCGATCTCCTCCGGGTCCAGGCTGATGCCGTCCGCCCAGTCGCGCAGGATCTGCAGCCCCGTCTCCATCACGCCCGCGCTGTCGGTGGGCAGCTGCAGCTTGTAGACGGTCTCGTCGAAGCTGGTGTAGGCGTTGATGTCGGGCCCGAACCGCATCCCCACCCGCTCCAGGTAGTCGACGATCTGGTGCTTTTCAAAGCGGCGGGTGCCGTTGAACGCCATGTGCTCCAGAAAGTGCGCAAGCCCGCGCTGGTCATCATCTTCCAGCACGGAGCCGGCGTTCACCACCAGGCGCAGCTCGGCGCGCTTCTGCGGCTCGGCGTTGCGGCGCACGTAGTACGTGAGCCCGTTCGGCAGCACGCCGCGAATGACGGACGTGTCCCCGATGATCGCCGGGAGCGCGGCGGATGCGGTGGCTTGGGTAGATGGAGACGGGCTCGCGGCGGGGGCGGGCGCGGGTGCACCGCGCGCACACGCGGCGAGCGCAAGGACGGGCAGAAGGGCGCGCAAGATACGCATCGACAACGGATTCGGAGGATGAGGAGCCGGCGGATGATGTTTCGCCGCCGTGCTACCTTCGCGCCCGGCGCGGGTTCCGTACCACGGATGAGAAGCCACTGAAACGCGGAGTGCGCAGAGTGACAAAGAGAGTACGCAGGAGACCCGCCCGAGCCCCCCGCGTACTCTTGTTTCGCCTCCGCGAACGCTTGCGTTCAGAATCTCAGGGGATGGCGCCGGGCTTTCCGGTGATGCGCCGCAGCACGCCCGTCTGGCCCGCGTGGTAGGCCTGGTGAAAGAGGATGGTGCCCAGCAGCGACCGCACCGTCTCCGTCAGTTCGCCGCCACTGTCGGGGCCGGGCATGGGGCGTTCCAGCACCTCGGGCGTGAGCGTGGCGAGGCCGGCAAGGAAGCGGTCCGTCTGCGTGTCGAACGCGTCCAGCAGGTCGGTGAGTTGAAGCGCCTCCGACGCGTCGCGGAGGGCGGGCGAGCCGCGCTCGTAGCGCCTTGCCGCATCGCCCATTACCGGCTCCTGCCCCAGCAGCGGCAGCACCTTGTCGTAGACGTTCACCAGGTGGCCGACGACGAAGTTCAGGCAATTGCCCGCGGGCTGCGGCTGCAGCAGGCTGTCTTCCTGCGTGAGCCCCGCGGTGTTCGCGCGCACCACGCCGCGCGTCATCTCCGCCTGGTGCTGGTAGATCTGGATGTCGCTGAGGGTTGCCGCTTCGGCGATGGTCATGGGTGTCTCCCGCTCGCAGGTGGTACGATATCGTACTATTCGATTTCCATATACTGCATCTACCGCGCCTGCGCGTCAAGGGTGTAGCGCAGGAGGTTGGATGCGTCGTATAATCCGATATCGTAGCATCTGCTCCCGACGACCTGGCCATGGCCCTGGAATTCCTCTCCCCGCTGCACAAGGCGTCGCGCCAGCTTTCCGTGTACCTGGAGTCGCCGCTGGGCGAGCCGGGGCTCACGCCGCAGGAGGGGCACCTGCTCACTTACCTGCACAGCTACGCGCCGGCGTCCATCGGCGAGCTGCTGCGGGTGTTCGGCATCAAGCAGTCCACCTTCACCAGCATGCTGGACCGGCTGGAGAACGCCGGCCTCGTCCGCCGCGAGATGAATCCCGCCGACCGCCGCTCGTTCCTCATCCACATTACCGACGAAGGGCGCGCGCTGGCGGAGCAGAGCAACCGCGTGCTGCTGGACCTGGAGGAGGCCATCCGCTCCCGCGTGTCTCCGCGCGACGTGCAGGGCTTTCACGCCGTGATGCGGGCGGTGGAGGAGATCACACAGGTGCGCCTGCGCGAGCGATAGAAAAGCACTCACGCAGAGCAGCAGAGAGGCAGAGGAGCAGAGAAAATCAGGTTCTTCGTCGATTTTGTTGCAGGTAAACAGACCCGACGCCGAACTGTCATTTCGAAGGAGGCGCCTGCACCGCACTCAGCCCGTGCAGGATTCCCATGGCGCCGACTGAGAAATCTACTCACCCGTGCTGGTGATCCGGCCCACGGCCCGGTCCTCGACCCGCTTCCGTGCGGCGCATCGGAGGCGGGTCCCGGGACGTGCGGCCAGCCTTGAGCGTGGGTGAGTAGATTTCCCAGTCGGCGCAACAAGATCCTGCATGAGGCAAGTCCTCGTGGGCGCCTCCTTCGAAATGACAGCTCACGGCGCAGACTTCGTGCGTGCAACGAAATCCGCGAAGAACCGAAAATAAAGGTTCATCGCGG
>DATABT010000307.1:0-2488 GCA_036259455.1 Longimicrobium sp.
GGCCCCCCGTTTCTCCGCCGGCGATCGCCAGCTCGCCACGGCGTGCCCGGGGTGCAACTGAATCGACGATGAACCAGAGTTCAACACCTCTCAGGCAAGCGACATCGCGTTTTGGGATCCGGTGCTACCGGCTGCACAACGGGCACGGAGACGTGGGTGCGGCCGGCGCGACGCGTTGCTGAAGTTCTCGCGTTGTCCACTCCGGACCGATCCCGGGCGCTTCGATCGCCCCCTTTCGGAGCACGAGTGTGCGCTGGGCACAGGGCCGGTACGGTTTCGTTGCAGAGCGATGACGCGGCGTGGGTATGGTTGCGCGCCGCCGGGCGATCCGTGAGTGTCCGGCGCGACCAACCTTCTGCATCCGGAGACCATGAAGTTTCCTGCCTGGCCGCCCCGCCTCCGTTCGTGGCGGGGCGGCGTTCGTCGATTGCCGCTGGCGCCGCCGCTGCGGTGGCAGCTCATCGCCATGAGCCAGGCCGTCGTGGTCGTCACACTGCTGCTGATGCTGGTGCCGGCCTGGGTGAGCACCCACACGCAGGTGCGCGAGGCGTACCGCGAGCGGCTGCAGGCGCTCGCCCGCGGGGCCGGGCTGGACATTCCCGCGGCGACGGTGCACGCGCTGGCGCAGGCGGGCCCGCGGATGAGCCTGCCGTACGCGCAGGCGCAGCGCCGGCTGCGCAGCTTCTGGCCGTTCGCGGCCACGGGCGCGGAGCACGACGGGCTGGCGCTGGTGCAGCGTGACGCGGGCGGCGGCTACCGCGTGCTCGCGCACTCTGCGTGGCCGGACGGGCCGCCCGTGCACGCGGCGGCCTGGCAGCCGCCGGCGGCGCTGGTGGACAGCCTGCGCGCCTTTCGCGCGGGCGAGACCCCGGTCTTCTGGCTGGCGGACCGCGAGCGGATGGCGGCGGTGGTGCCGGTGCTGGACGGGGACAACCTGGTGGCGGGCCTGGTGGTGGCGTCGGTGGACGCGGGCGAGGCGGTGCGCGTGGCACGGGCGCGGCTGGTCGCCTCCGCGTGGCTGCCGGCGCTCGCCCTGGGCGTCGCGTTCCTGCTGTCGCTGCTGCTGGCACGGCAGCTGGCGCGGCGGATTGGCCGGGCGGTGGCGCGGGCCGAGGCGGTGGCGCGCGGTGAGCTTGCAACCGGGCGGCACGGCAGCGGCGGCACGGACGAAATCGACCGGCTGGACCACGCCATGCTGGCGATGTCGGTGCGGCTGGCGGGGGTGATCGGCGAGGTGCGCGACGGCGCGGTCTCCGTGTCGGCGGCCTCCGCGCAGCTCAGCGCGACGTCGCAGGCGCTTGCGCAGGGGACGGTGCAGCAGGGCGAGTCGGTCGGGGCGGCCGGGGCGGCGCTGGAGCAGATGATCGCGTCCGTCACGGGCACGGCGGAGCACAGCCGGGTAATGGAAGAGGCCGCGCTGGCCGGAGCCGACCACGCGGAGGCCGCGGTGGCGGCGGTGCACGAGACGGTCGCGGCCATGCACGCCATCACCACCCGCATCTCCGTGGTGCAGGAGATCGCCCGCAAGACGGACCTGCTGTCGCTGAACGCGGCCATCGAGGCGGCGCGCGCGGGGGAGCACGGCCGGGGCTTTCGCGTGGTCGCGGAGGAGGTGGGCAAGCTTTCCGAGCGTACCGACACGGCGGCCCGGGAGATCGCGGAGCTGGCGGTCCGGAGCCTTCAGGTGGCGGGTCGCACCGAGCAGCTGATCGGCGAGTTGCTCCCCACCATTCGCGCGGCGGTGGTGCGCGTGCAGCAGGTGGCGCGTGCCGCCGCGGAGCAGGCGGCGTCGGTGGACGAGATCGGCCGGGCGATGGAGCGGGTGGACGGCGTTGCCGAGCACAACGCGGCCGCCGCGCAGGAGCTGGCCGCCACCGCCGAGCAGCTCTCCGCGCAGGCTGAGGCGTTGCGGGGAGCACTCGACTTCTTTCGCGTTCAGCCGGAACCCGCGCCGCACCGGACCGACTCCGCGCCGCCCGCACAGCCGCGGGACGATTCTGATACCGGATGGACGGCGGACGCCGAAAGCGGTATGGAACACACGCCAGTGGGCGTGTGAAGCCGTGATCTGCTGAGGGAGCGCCGGACGCATCAACATGGTTCTTCGTCGATTTTGTTGCAGGTAAACAGACCCGACGCCGAACTGTCATTTCGAAGGAGGCGCCTGCACGGAACTCAGCCCGTGCAGGATTCCGATGGCGCCGACTGTGAAATCTACTCACCCGTGCTGGTGATCCGGCCCACGGCTCGGTCCTCGCCCCAGCTTCTGTGCGGCGCATCGGAGGCGGGTCCCGGGACGTGCGCCAGCAATGAGCGTGGGTGAGTAGATTTCTAAGTCGGCGCAACAAGATCCTGCATGAGGCAAGTCCTCGTGGGCGCCTCCTTCGAAATGACAGCTCACGGCGCAGACTTCGTGCGTGCAACGAAATCCGCGATGAACCTTTATTTTCGGTTCTTCGTCGATCTTGTTGCAGGTAAACAGACCCGA